>JAFTBD010000152.1 GCA_017455385.1 Clostridia bacterium | reverse complement strand
GGACCTTTCTCTTTGACCCAGCTTGCATTTGTGTTTCTGTTTTATTTTATAATTGTGCCGGATTTATTGAAAAATGCGGAAGAATAGAATGTTTTCGTTTGTTACTTCGCAACTCCTCTCTGATGGTGATCGCTCAATTTTACCTTTTATCATTTACGGCGGTGCCGTAACGTCCTTGCACGTTTTCCGCATCGTCTGTCGCAAGCGACTTCGTATGGTGTCTCTATTGATGTTTGTGCGGAAACGCAAAATTGTGTTGAGCGCAGTTGTCCAAACGAAGTTGTACCCTTGAGGACAAAAACACATAAAAACAAGCCGATTACTGGCTTTTTATGGTTATCGGGCGGGATTTGCTCTTGCTTCTCAAGACGCAATGCTTTTCAGAGCATTTTGTGCGTCTTTCGGAGCGGCGGTCATCGCTAAAAACGCGCCAAGTCAATGAGTATTTTCTTAACGCTCTCGTTCAAATCCTGCCGTTAAGTATAGAAAAAGACTCGCCTTGCGACGAGTCTTGTAAGTGGTTGCGGGGGCGGGATTTGAACCTCGCGACCTTCGGGTTATGGGCCCGACGAGCTACCAAGCTGCTCCACCCCGCGACGCTATTTGTTATTATACGCGCTTTTTGCGCGTTTGTCAATAGGGCGGCGTGGAAAACGTGTGGAAATTGCGGAATAATGCGAATATTTTGTCGAGAGAATTTTCTTGTGATGCCGCTTTTTCGTGTGGCGCCGCGCCTCGATGTGTGATCTTTATCCGCATATTGAGTTTTTGCATCGTATGTGGTATCATAGAGGGTGTGAACGCGGGCGAGCGCTCGTCCGAAAAAGGAGACAATATGCCGAATAATCGTCTGGTCGCGATGGAGAACGTCGCCATCATGGAAAAGGGATCATACACATTGGATGGCCGCGAGGTCGTCTTGGGAACGCCCGAGGAACTGCAAAAGGTGGTGCTTTGCCGCCCCGAATTCACCCGCGAATGCGTTGATGCCGCGCTGGCGGCGATCAAGGACGCGCCCGAAGGGATGGCGGAGATCGAGGTCAATACCGGTGATACCTTCGGCGCCCTCAAGGCGTTGTCGGACTGCAAGGCTGCCGTGCTGAATTTCGCAAATGCCCGTTGGCCCGGAGGCGGATATCTGCATGGGAGTTTCGCGCAGGAGGAGACCCTCTGCCGTTGCAGCACCCTCTTCGCCTCGCTGACGAATCGGGAGGCGGACGAGCTGTACCTTTATAACCGCGCGAATCGCACGCCCGAGGGCTCTGACTATATGCTCGTGTCGCCCAATGTCAAGGTCTTCCGCGACGTGCCTGAGCTCAAGTTGCGCGGCGAGCCTTATGACGCGAGCGTGATCACCTATGCCGCTCCGAATCGCGAGAGCGAAGCGAGGCCTCTCGATGATGCGGCGATCGAAAAGGTCTTCATGCGGAAGATCGTCAACGTCTTCGGCGTCGCTTGGCATTTCGGCTATGACGTCCTCGTCCTCGGCGCCTGGGGTTGCGGCGCTTTCGGCAATGACGCGAGGACGGTCGCGCGCCTGTACCGCGAGGCGATATATGAGAGCGGCTTCGGCAAGCTGTTCAAGAAGATCGTTTTCGCCATCTATACGCCGCCGACGGTCGCCCCGGGATATAATTATTACCGTTTCAAGGAGTGTTTCGAGTGACCGAGGCGCCGCGAGGCGTCCTTTGAGAGGGAAGGGGGGACGGGGTCCCTTTCTCCCGCGAACAGTCCGCCGGCAGAGGGCGGATCGCATATTATCATAAAACGTGAAAAAATCATTGACAAATGCGTATTCGCTTGTTAGAATGAATAAGCATTTCGTCGCGGGGTGGAGCAGCTTGGTAGCTCGTCGGGCTCATAACCCGAAGGTCGTATGGTTCAAATCCTGCCCCCGCAACCATTTGTGGCGGCGTAGCTTAGTTGGTTAGAGCGGCCGGTTCATACCCGGCAGGTCGTTGGTTCGAATCTGACCGCCGCTACCACATATGGCCCCTTGGTCAAGCGGTTAAGACATCGCCCTTTCACGGCGGTTACATGGGTTCGAATCCCGTAGGGGTCACCAAGCGAGACTCGTTCGCTCCAAAGCGGACGAGTCTTTTTTTTATGCCATTAGCCTTTACATTGACGGCTTGGCGCGGTTATGATATCATAAAAAAAGAAACTTATGAGGAGAATTCCATGGGGGAGAACAACAGTAGTGAAACGCGCGTAGCTCCGCTTGGCATGTTTCTGCTTGATAATCATAAAAAAGTAAATAGCCTGCTTTCCTTGATCGGTTGCACCGATATCGACTTCGGTGAATTCCATAATGAAAACGGCATTTTCTTTTCGGAAAAGAAAAACGGAAAAATCGTCAGGTCGGAGAAGAGTCTGCAACCTCCGCGTTATCATTTGGAAAACATTCTTCGCACCATTTGCTCCATTGAAAAAGCAAAACTGTTTTTTATAAAAAAAGTTGAAACCTCCAAGGTGAAGGCCCGTGACATGCGATTGCATTTCGCCCAAGGGGAAATTCCTTTGGAAGAAGCTATCGATGCGATAACCGGCAATAACGGCTGGGCAAATTTAGAAACAGCGTCTCACCCAGACCTTTTTATTGAAAATGAAACACATATTTTGCTTGTGGAAGGGAAATTGACCGAAGGACATACGACTAAGCGCGTGCAATATATTCCGCATCGCAGTCAAATGGTTCGTCATATCCAAAACACGATCGAGTATTTGGAAAAACGGGGAGAGAAAAAACGGATTATCGCCTTTTACATTTTGCCTAAAGACTTCGATGGTATCGACAACCTAAAGCAAAAGCAAGCGATCGAAGAGGATTTGGATATGGAAACCGTTCCGATCCTCGCCGACATTCGTCAAAAGATAATAGACGCCTATTACGGTTGCATCACATGGGAAGACATTTCAGAAAAACTCGGGATCGTCTTCCCTGCTATAAAAACAAAATGATAAAACCTTTTTAGGAGCGGGGGATCTGGAAGATCTCCTTTTTTCTTGTCTCATTCTTCAATATGAAATATCAATGTTGTGCTTGACAAATGATACTCCAATATGGTATTTATACATTGTAACCGAGTTGAAAAGAGAGGTGTGTGGCACACCAAAGGAGTTAACAAATGACCCAAAATAAAGGCTTGAACTACAACATTTTGCGTGGTGAGGACAAAATCGGGGAAAACTTAATCGAGATAGAAAAGGCAGGGACAAAGGTCCTATTGGAGTGCGGAACGCCGATCTCCCCTACCGAATCCACGGCGATAACAGAGGAATACATTCGCAAGGAACCGTATTCGGCAATCATCATTTCGCACTTTCACGAGGATCACAGCGGGCTCCTTCGCGCCCCGCTTGCCACCGAGGCGATCTATATGGGAAAGGTGGCCTTTGCCTTCTTGCAAGACAGAGGTGTTATCTGCGAGGAGAATGCCCGAAAAGTGTCGTTTATGCGCAGCGAAGAGCCGTTCTCTGTCGGCGAGATCACCTTCACTCCGCACCTTTGCGATCATTCCGCGTTTGACAGCTATATGATAGAGGTCACGGATGGCGAAAAGACCCTTCTTTATACAGGTGACTTCCGTCGAAACGGCAGAAAGTCCTTTTCTAAGCTTCTCGGCAGACTTCCCGCGAAGGTCGATACCTTGATCTGCGAGAAGACCATAGATTCTCCGCGAAATATGACGGAGGGCGAGTTGGAAGAAAAAGCCGTGGCGATCATGAAGGAGCACAAGGAAATCTTTCTCATCCAGAGTGCAAGCAATTTGGATCGAGCGGTGAGTTTTTACCGCGCTTGCAAAAAGACGGCTACTCCCTTTTTGATGACGCCCATCCACGTGCAAACGTTGCGCCACTATGATACTGCGCCCAACCCGAAGACCTTTGCCGATGTTTACGAATACTTCCCACGCAAGCAGAGCCCGGACGTGCACGCCCTTGAGAAAAAGAAGTACGGCGAAAAGGTGATTGGACGAGAGGCCATCTCAAAACTCGATAGATTTTGCATGATGATTTCGATGAATATGGAGGACTATCTCCAAAAACTCGCCGAACTTCGCGACCTTTCGGACGCGGTTGTGATATATTCCATGTGGTCGGGCTACAAGCAGGAGAACGAAGCGTTTTTCGAAAAGTTGCGCGACCTCGGCGTTCAAGTGGTCGATCTGCATACGTCGGGGCACGCGGACGGCGGCGCGATAGAGGCGCTCATCGAACGCACGAACCCGAAAGAGATCCGTTACGTCCATACGGAAAAACCCAAAAAGGAGAAAACGGAAATGTTAGTATTTGATACCGATGATTTCTTGCGCACCTATAAGGGCAAGCGCGCCTTTGTTGAAGGCTCGCCCTATTTCGAGACCTTCCTCAAGAGCTTGGAAGACCTTGACCTTTACGATAAGATCCGTTTTTGCAACGACGTTCTTCAGGTCCCGCCCATCTATACCTTCGTGAAGTATTATAAAGACGTCTTTACAGCCGAACTTTCCACCGCCGAAAAGCAGGGGCTGGGCGCGTGTTTCGGCTATCTCTTCCAAAAGATATGGGGATACGTCAAGTCCGTCCCCGTTTGGGCGGGCGATAGGCGTACGAATATCAAGAACGCAAGTTACTTTCTAAAGTTGGAACAACTCAACGTGTTCCACGTTGAAAACGCCGATTGTGTGTTACGTGCGCTTATCGAAAAACAACTACCAAAGGGCGCTCCGTCCTTTGAAATGAAAAAGAGGCTTGAAGAAGAGCTCGCGGTTATCGAAAAAACCGACTCCGCCGACCTGTTTTTGTTCTTGGCGAAAGAAACAAAGTGGCTGAAGGAGCGCGACATCCTTTTCAGCGCTCGCGGCACCTTTTATCCTTCTTTTTACATCGCGTATCTTTTGGGCATCACCGAATTCGATCCGATGCGATGTGGCATTGAATTCCAAACGGAGAACCGAGTTCCGAACATTGACATCGACGTCGAAGAGAACGGATGCGCCACCTTCTTAAAGCACCTTCTTGACACATACGGAGAAAACCTCGTCGTGAGCGCTTGCTCGGTGAACGTGATGAAGCAATCCGCGCTTGACGAGATCAAAAAGGAAGAACAGCAAAAAGGGAAACCCAACTACGGCGCGTTTTCGGATAAAGCCGTTTATCTCGCAATGCAAGATAAGCAGTTTTTGCCCCCTTGGTTCACCATTGAAGAGATCCGCAAAAAAAAGCCGCTTGATCTGCACGCCCTTACAATGTGCACCGATCCCATCGTCAAAGTGACTGAGAAAAACCGAGCACATCACATGTGTTATGCGGTGATATACTACAAGCTCGCTTATTTGCGCCTTCTCGATGGAGAATAAGATCACTTTCCAATAATAATTCCGTATCGAAACAGGTCGCGTCTCTTTCACCAAAATCGAAGACGGTTTGTGTGCACGGCACGAACCGTTTTTTTTGTTTTATTCTGCTTGAAAGGGATCCGAATCGGGAGCCGAGCGGCGGCGCGCGGAGAAAGCGTGACACGCTGAAGCGAGAAAAGGATATACAAACGCTCGCGCGGTGCGGTATAATTGTGCTGCGGGGGACCGCGAGGAGGATATGAGGATGAAGAAAGCAGCGCTTTTGGGCGATTCCATTCGTTTATTCGGATACGGGCGCATCGTGCCCGAGCTCCTGAAAGGAAAGGCGACGGTGTTTCAGCCGCAGGAGAATTGCAAGTTCGCGAAGAACCTGATGCGGATGCTCTTCGACCTCAAGGACGAGCTGAAAGACGCAGACGTCATCCATTTCAACTGCGGACTGTGGGACGTGGCGGATATCGTCGGCGACGGCAGGCTCTTCTCCCTCGATGAGGAATACGCGGAGAACGTCCTGCGCATCGCGGCGGCACTCAAGCGCATCACACCGAAAGTGATCTTCGCCACCACGACGCCCGTGCATCCCGAATATCCACACAATGACAATGCGGACATCGCTCGATTCAACGCGCTCGTCGTGCCGAAGCTCGAAGCGATGGGCGCCAAGATCAACGATCTCAATGCCCTCATTGCCGAGGACATCGAGGGGAATATCTGCGACGACAAGATCCACCTCACCGAGGTGGGCGCCGAGCGCGCCGCGCGTCAGGTCGCTCGCATGATCGAGGAAGAATTGAAGTAGACCGGAAGAATTCAATAGGGATCGGCGCTATGCGCCGAAAGGAGATAGTTATGAGAGTGCTCATCATCAACGGCAGCCCGAGAAAAGACGGGAATACGGCGCGCCTCTTGAATGAGGCGACGAAGGTGCTCGAAGCGGAAGGCGTGGAAATATTCCGTTACGACGTCGGTGCGAAGGTCATTCGCGGTTGCATGGCGTGCGGCGGTTGCGCGCGGGCGGGGAAATGCGTCCTCGGGGACGACGTCCCGATGCTCGCCGCAGAGCTCGCGGCGGCGGACGGCGTCATCATCGGCAGTCCCGTCTATTATTCCTCGCCGAACGGCAGCCTCATCAGCCTATTGGACAGGCTCTTTATGAGCGCGAATTGCGACCTCAGGATGAAGGTCGGCGCCGCTTTCGCCGTGGCGAGAAGGGCGGGGACGGACACTTCCTTCGACGTGCTGAATAAGTATTTCACCATCAACCAAATGCCCGTCGTCAGCGGCAGGTATTGGAATAACGGTTTCGGCCGCGCCCCCGGGGAGATCGAAGGGGACGCAGAGGGATTGCAGAATGCGCGCTTTGTGGCGCGGAATATGCTGTTCCTGATGAAGTCTATCGCGCTTGGGCGGGAAGCGTACGGACTGCCGGAGCAGGAGCCGGTCGAACGCACCAACTTTATTAAGCGTGCCGACGTATAAAAGGGCATATACTTCACTAACTTCCTGTGTCGTCGGGCATCACGTACGCATAGTACGCTCAGCCCCGCCTCCTCGGAGAGCGCTCGTCTCTACCCGTTTCTCCGTCGGCACGAGATGGCTAATAAGCCCCGTGCATGGAACGCTCATATCTGTATTTCAGAAAAAGGAAAGTCGCAAGATCTATTTTGCGACCCTTTCTTTTTTGTCGCAGGTTGAGCGCAAGTGCGCCACAAGCGCAACTTCGCGTAGGCTCTGCCTTTTTTACCGTTTTTCGCATTGTAAAAAGGCAAAAAAACCGAGAGAGGGACTCTTGAAAAGAGTCGTCTCTTTATGTTATAATGAATAAATCGCGGGTCTCCGCGGTAAAAAAGCGATCAAGGAGCTATTATGAATATCACTTCGGACATCAAATACATAGGCGTCAACGACCACGAGATAGACCTTTTCGAGGGGCAGTACGACGTGCCGAACGGCATGGCGTATAATTCGTACGTGGTAGCGGACTACAAGATAGCGGTCATGGACACCGTGGACGCTCGCTTCGGTCACGAGTGGCTGGATAATATCGCCGCGGCGACGAACGGGAAAGCACCCGATTACCTCGTCGTGCAACATATGGAGCCCGACCATTCGGCGAATATCGACGTCTTTATGAAGGCGTACCCGAATGCGACGATCGTCTCTTCGCAGAAGGCTTTCGCGATGATGAAGAATTTCTTCGGCAAGGAGTACGAGGACAGGCGCATCGTGGTGGGCGAGGGGGACACCCTGCCGCTCGGAAGGCACGTTCTTCACTTTGTTACCGCGCCGATGGTGCATTGGCCCGAGGTCATCGTCACCTACGACGCATTCGATAAGGTGCTCTTCTCCGCGGACGGCTTCGGTAAGTTCGGCGCCCTCGACGTCGAGGAAGACTGGGCGTGCGAGGCTCGCCGCTACTATTTCGGCATCGTCGGCAAGTACGGCGCGCAGGTGCAGGCGCTTCTCAAGAAAGCCGCCGCGCTGGATATTCAAAAGATTTGTCCGCTCCACGGCCCCATCCTCACGGAGAACCTCGGCTATTATCTCGGACTCTATAACACTTGGTCGTCCTACGGCGTGGAGTCGGAGGGCATCTTCATCGCGTATACTTCCGTGTACGGTCACACCAAGGCGGCGGTACAGCTCCTCGCCGAGAAGCTGAAAGCGAAAGGCTGCCCGAAAGTGTCCGTCTGCGATCTTGCGCGGGAAGATATGGTGGAGGCGGTGGAAGACGCCTTCCGTTACGGCAAGCTCGTCCTCGCGACCACCACCTACAATGCGGACATTTTCCCCTTTATGCGCACTTTCATCGAGCACCTCACCGAGCGCGGCTACCGTGACCGCACCATCGCCCTCATCGAGAACGGCAGTTGGGCGCCTCTCGCCGCCAAGGTGATGAAAGGGATGTTCGAGGGCAGCAAGAATATCACCTTCATCGAGCCGGTCATTCGCCTGACCTCTGCGATGAACGACCTCACCAAGGAGCAGATCGAGAAGGTGTCGGACGAGCTGTGCCAAGAATACCTCGCGCGGCAGGACGCCACGGCGAATAAGAATGACCTCAAGGCTCTTTTCAATATCGGCTACGGGCTCTACGTCGTCACGTCCAATGACGGCAAGAAGGATAACGGGCTCATCGTGAATACCGTTTCGCAGGTCACCAGCACGCCGAACCGCATCGCGGTCACCATCAACAAGCAGAATTATTCCCACCACGTCATCAAACAGACGGGCAAGATGAACCTCAATTGTCTGTCCATCGACGCCCCCTTCTCCGTCTTCGAGTGTTTCGGCTTCCGCAGCGGTAGGACGGTGGATAAGTTCGAGGGCTGGGAGAAATATCACAGCGACAACGGGCTCGTTTTCCTGCCCAAATATATCAATAGCTTTATGTCTCTCCAAGTGGAACAATACGTCGATCTCGGCACGCACGGGATGTTCATCTGCTCGGTCACCGAGGCGAGGGTCATCTCCGACCTCGAGACCATGACCTATACGTATTATCAGAAGAACGTCAAGCCGCGTCCGCAGACCGAGGGCAAGAAGGGCTTCGTCTGCAAGATCTGCGGCTACGTCTATGAGGGCGAGACGCTTCCCGACGACTACGTTTGCCCGCTCTGCAAGCACGGGGCGGCGGACTTTGAGCCCATCAAATAGGATCCGTATGAAAGCATTGAAGATTCGCTTTAGCGTCAATAAGCCGCTTACGGGCGAAGAGCCGCTTCTCGACCTTACGGATGGGTATTATTTCCGATTCATAGAGTACGTGACGGACGACAAGGGCAGGCGAGGCGCCAAGTTTCTTGCCGAAGGTTCCAGCGGGTACGATTTCAAGTACGAGGAAGAGGAATTCATTCTTTTCCCGGGAGATACGTACAAGGGCATCTGGAGCTACGAGGAAGTCGAAGGCCCCTCCGATTGGGAGGAAGTGTCCATTTGCTATACGGTACAACTGGTGGAGACAGACGAATAAACGGATACGACAACGATATCCGAAAAAACAGGAGGAACGACTATGAAATACGTTTGCGAACTTTGCGGTTGGGAATACGACGAGGCGATCGGCGATCCGGATAACGGCATCGCGCCCGGCACCAAATTCGAGGATCTTCCCGAGGATTTCACCTGCCCGCTCTGCGGCGCGGGGAAGGACGAATTCCAAGAAGCGTAAAAGGATAATATTTCCACCTTCCGACTCTCGCGTAATAAGTGCGGAAAGTGGTATCATCAAGGTATGAGGAAAGTCAACGGTAAAGCGTTTCTTTTGATCTGCTTGATACTGTGCGCGACGCTCGCGCTCCTTTTCTCCTGCGCGACCACGCCGACTCTCACCTATAAGGTGTCGGTGACGGGGGATCTATTCCCCGGTTCTACCATCTCCGTCGCCGTGACGGACAGCGCGGGCGGGACGGCGGACCTTTCTTCTTTGACGGTCACCGTTACGAGCGGGCAGGAGATCGCGAGCGTAGTGGACGGCGTCCTCATCATCGCCAAGAAAGCGGAGATCGGCGCGACGTTCACGCTTTCCGTATCGGGCGAGGGGATATCCGCCTCCGAGACTTTTGCCGTTGCGGCGCCGCCCGTGACGAAAGTCTCCGTCGTATGTGACGAAGAGGCCGAGGCGGGCGACACGCTCACCCTCGGCGCCAAGGTGCTCCCCTCCGTCTATAAGGATGCGGCGGTCACCTACGCGGTCACCCGCGGCAATGCCACCGTCTCCGGGGATCTCCTCATTATCGGAGAGGATGCCGATTACGGCGAGACTATCGCCGTGACTGCGTCTTTCGGCGGAGTGGTCAGCGCAGAGCGGTACGTCACCGTCAAGACCTATCAACCGAGAAGGATCATCATCGAACGGGAGACGGATGCCTGTTTGCCCGGCGACTCTATCGCGTTGACGGCGGCAGTCACCCCTTCTTACGTCAAATATCCCTTGAACGTCTCTCTCGAAACGGGGAGCGGATACGCACGTTACGACGCCGAGCTCGGCAGACTATACGTCGACGAGTCCGCGCGGATAGGGGACACCGTCGTCTTCAAAGCCGTGTGCAATACCCTCGTCGAGCGGGCGACCATCCGCGTCGGACATCCCACAGCCACTACCATCACGGCGGAGAGCGAAGGGCGCAAAGTGGTGCCCGGGGAGACCAAAGAATTCGATTTTACACTCTATCCCGCGAAGGCGGATCGGACGATGGTGTCCGTATCTCTCGCAAGGGGGAGCCGCTGTGTCGACTGGCAGGGTGGCACCTCTTTCACCGTGCTCCGCGACGCAGAGCAGGGCGCGGAGATCACCTTCATCCTCCGTTATTCCGAGGAAGTGCAGACGACCATCTCCTTCACGGTGGAGCCGCGCGTCGCGGAACGGGTGTCCATCACCTCGCAGGCGACGATGAGCTCTTACCTCGCGAGCGGAGCGAAAGCGACCGTGTCCGCGGAGGTATTCCCCGCCGACTGGGCGGGCGACGTCTACTATGACGTTTTGGAGGGCGCCGACCTCGTGGAAGAGACCTCAAGCGGCGTTTTCACGGTGAAAGCAGGCGCGGACAGAGGCATCGTCTCCGTGCAGGCGAGGACGTCGGACGGCATTCGGAGCGAGACGCTCTCTTTCTCGGTGAGCGGCAGATACCTAAGGGTGGTATGCAGTTCGTGGGATCACGTCAAATTCAATTCGGAGAGACCGATCTGGTTCATTCTCCCGACGACGGCGCACACGGCGGACCGCACGATCCTCGTTCCGCGCGACGTGACGGACATCATTCTCGAAGGTCACTACGACGGCACGGAGGAGACGGCGTATAAAGGGCTGTATTTCTATTTCCGAAATGCGGACACGCCGCGCACGGTAACTCTCTCGCATTTCGCCACCATCGCGGATTACGGACTGGGGGGAACGGTGATGGAATTCGGCTCGTCGGGCGTGACGACCATCGTCCTCGACGGACAGAATATGATCACGGCGGACACCCCGCGCTTCGTCGACAATAGCGGCGAGACGGTGGACGGCGACTGGGACAATAAGAAGACTCCTTCCAATCGTGAGCTCGTGTGGCGTAATGGTAAAATGGGCTATAACGGCGCGAACGGCGGCACCGCGGTGAGCGGCTGCGAGCTTGTCTTCAAGGGTAGCGGCTCCCTCGAACTCACGGCGGGAGACGGCACGGACGGCACGGCGGGCGGACGCGGCGCGGACGCCAAATATATCACCGACGTATACGTCTACATATCGGGTAGCGGCGGTGACGGCGGCAACGGCGGCGACAGCGGCGTGGCGATCCGCGCGGAGAAGGTGACTTTCGAGTCGGGATACGTGCGCGCCATCGCGGGCAATGCGGGCTTGGGCGCCGCGGGCGGCGCGGCAGGCAGTGTGTCGGCGCTCGACGGCTATTCCGTCACGGCGGAGACGGGCAAGGCGGGCACAAACGGCAGGAACGGCGTGTGTTACCCCGCGGTGTATGCCTCCCTTATCGTCGGCGCGGCGGAGCGGTACGACGACTCCCGAGGCACGGCGAAGAGCACCCGCGAGCAGGCTGCGGACAGCCTCGCGATCCTCTCAGGGAAGATCGCGGCGTTCTACGGCGTGGAACTCAAATACGGCTCGAGCTTGGCGTACAACGACTATCACAAGTACAAAGACTACAAGATGACGTTGCAACGCGACGCCGCCCTATCCATGCAACAAATGCAGATGCTCCTTTACACCCTCTCGATGATGCCGAAGAATTGCTGGCGGGAATTCGAGTACGTCAGCGACAAGAAAGTGAATATCTATTTGGTGGAGTCCATCAACAGCGGCAACGTCCTCGGGCTCACGGACAGCTCGAATAACGTGTGGTTCGCCACCTTCGACGTCGAGGTCCGCGGCGTGATATACGGCTGGTATTATAATATCATGCTCCACGAATTCACCCACGTCTGCCACTATAATATGAAAGCCATATCCGCAGCGCGCACGACCTCCTACGAGACGGCGCTCGAGAAGAATAATTATGGGCTGGATTACGGCAAGAAGACAAACGAACGCGTGTACGGCGTGGACAACGAAGAGGGGAACGAGGCGGCGAATTGCTGTTTCCTCAGCTCCTATTCCCGCACGAACGTGCGCGAGGACACCGCCGAGACCCTCTCCATGATCTCCGAATTCACGGTGCTTCCCGCCTTCCTCGAAGAAGGCACCGCTCTCCGAGCGAAATTCGATCTCATCGTGGAGACCTTCGGTAAGTTCTTCGAGACGATGACGCCTCTCCACGCCCCGAACCTATTCGCTTACGATCATCTGTTTGACGATGAATAAAAAGCGCGGTTTTGAAGACCGCGCTTTTTATTCGGTGAAGGTTTCGGTTTCTGCCGAAAGTGAAGTCCTTCGCTTCGTTCACCGCGTGTCTATTGACACGCTACAGGTCATCGACGTCCTGCTGTGGCTCTTCGCTGCCGTCGTCCGGCGTGCCGGTGTAGGAGCCGCCTTTATCGAACTTGCTCTTCAGCGCGGCGAAAAACTCTTTCATTTTCCGAGCGATGTTCTCGAAAGGTTTCATTGTTCGCGGATCCTCTCTCGCCTTTCCGACGGGAAGTGTTCGTCCACGCGACCCT
>JAFTBD010000151.1 GCA_017455385.1 Clostridia bacterium | reverse complement strand
GCCGTCGAAAGCGGACTTGGTGTAGTACGCGCAACAGTCATTGCCCTGCACGACGAAGTCCACCGTCACGTCGACGGGGATACACTCGGGCGTGGGCTCCAAGGTCACGCTGTTCGCGGGGATGCGGATCTCTTGCATATCACGCACGGTGAAGTCGAAGAATTTCTCGCGAATGTCCTCGGGGATCACGACGGAACCCGTGCTGAAAACAAGGGAATCCCCCTCGATCTTACAGGGGATGCGGTTCACGTCGGGCACGCCCATGATGGACTGCTTGGTCTCCTTGTCGAAGAGGTGGGACTTGTCCATATCGAAGTCGAGGAAGACTTCCATGCCCTCGACGAGGTCGTAATTCGTGGGGATCTTCACGATGATGCTCGGGGTCTTGCCTTCATTGTTGAGCTCTTTATCTACGAGCTTCAGCCCTTCCACCTGCGTGTAGAGGATGCTCTCGCTGCCGAGGTGCTCCACGACGTCCACTTTTGCCTTGATGCCCTTCGTGCCGAGCTTGATATTCTCGGGACGGATGCCGAAGAGGACCTCCTTTCCGATATAGTCCGTATTCGCGAGCTGTGCCGCCTTGATCTTGGAGAACATCGCCTTATGCTCCGCGCCGAAGGTGACGCCGAGACCATTATCAAAGCCTACAAGATCCGCGTCGAAGATATTCATCTGCGGGGAGCCGAGGAAGGTGGCGACGAAGACGTTGCGCGGCTGTTCATAGAGCGTCGCGGGGGAATCCACCTGCTGGATGAATCCGCTCTTCATAACGACGATGCGGTCGCCCATCGTCATCGCCTCGGTCTGGTCGTGGGTGACGTAGATAAAGGTGGTGGCGAGCTTTTTATGGAGCTTGGTGATCTCCGCACGCATCTGGACGCGGAGCTTCGCGTCGAGGTTGGAGAGAGGCTCGTCCAAGAGGAAGACATTCGGCTCACGGACGATGGCACGTCCGAGCGCGACACGCTGACGCTGACCGCCGCTGAGCGCTTTAGGCTTACGGTCCAATAGATCGGTGATGCCGAGGATCTCAGCTGCGCGCTTCACCCTCTCCTCGATCTCGGTGGGATCCACCTTACGAAGTTTGAGACCGAACGCCATATTCTGGAAGACCGTCATATGCGGATAGAGGGCGTAATTCTGGAACACCATCGCGATATTCCTGTCTTTCGGCTCGACGTCATTCATCTTGGCGCCGCCGATATATAGGCTACCCGAGGTGATCTCCTCCAATCCCGCGATCATGCGGAGGGTCGTACTCTTGCCGCATCCGGAAGGTCCGACGAACACGACGAACTCCTTGTCCGCGATCTTCAGATTGAAGTCCGACACCGCGCGCACGCCGCCTTCATACACTTTATACACGTTTTCGAGCAATAGATCAGCCATTGTCTTTCTCCTTTTTCGATAAACCTTTATTTATATAGTCGATATAATATATCGAATTTATATACTTGTCGAATTGTTTGTGGCTATACAGAGTCACTACCGCGACTGTCACGCCGTCGAACCACAGCGCCCACACCGCCGCCACCGCGATGAGGCTATACACGCTGACGAAGGTCAGCACGAGCGGGATGACCATCGACACGGCAAAGTACAAGACCGCCCAAGGGAATCCTGCAAGCGCGAAGGAAAACCCGTTCTTGAGGCTGCCGCGGAAGGGCAACACGTAGAAGTTATCCACCGCGAGAAAGCTCTCGGACGCCGCGAACACGATGAGGAATACGAGCGCCGCCGCGCCAAGTCCCACGCCGCGAATGACCGCGTCCTGATTCACCACCGCGACGAATACCGACGCGATCTGCCACAGGAACACCACGAAGCCCAAGATGCATCCTATCAAGAAGCCGCGCCCTCCCCCTTTCTTCATCACGTCGAAGAAGGTGCTCTTGACGTAGCCCGACTCATTATGCACTCTTTTCTTCATCACGCCGAACGCGGCGTATCTGCCGACGTAACGGATGCCGAAAAGCGGTATCTCGACGAGCCCCGCATAAAAGCACAGGGAGAACACCTTGGAGGCGTCCGCCATGCCCATGCCGCCGATGAGGACGATCTCCGCCACGAACCCGAGGGCGAGCGGCAAGGAGAACAGGAAGCAGAAGACGCTGAGCTCCGCCAAGAGATAGAAGTCGTCCTTCAATATCGTCTTGAACAGTTCTATTCTGCTCGCGGGAAGCGTGGCGTCATCCGCCTTCACTTTCAGCGCTTTATGCTTGAACATATCCCACCAACCATTTCTCGAATTCGAAAGCGTGTCTCGTCAAGGTGCCCGCATTCAGGGAGGAACCGGGTATCAGGACGACGTACCTCTCGTTTCCGAAGGTAAAGTATTTGCCGAGCGCCGCCATCGCTTCTTCGGGAAGGTAGACGCCGTAAGCGACCTCTACGTCACAACCGTTCGCGTCTTTCTCGGTCTGCGTGAACATCTCTCCGCAGGGCTCCTGCTCGACGAAGGATCCATTACACAGCGTCCCCGCCGCGACGCTCTCGGGAAGGATGACGACGTCGGAACCGTTGAAGGCAACAAGCTCGTACTTATGCGCGAAGGTATTCGCATTCGGATCCGCGGAAGATAATTCCACCTTCCGAAGCTCCTCGAATGCGTCCGCCGCCACTTTCTCGAAGGAATAATCCTTCACATTGCCCGCGAAGAAGACCGAGATCTTCTCGTATGCCTGCGGCGCGTGGTACATCCCGAAGGCGAAGACCCACACCACGACGGAAAGCACGGCGACTATGAGGTATTTGAACCATTCCGTCCGAAGCGACGCCTTAAACCGTTCCATCGGTGACCTCGTACTTCGTCAGGACGCCTGCGCTGACTTCCAAGACGTATTTCTCGCCCGCCGTAAACGGCAGGTCGCGCTTGACGGACAGGATCTCCCTCTCGTCCCCTCTGACCGTAAAGATCAGCGCCTCGAAAGGAACCCCTTCCTTGGTGACGGTGCCTTCTCGGCGAAGGAAAACGCCGTACTCTTTCGCGGAAATGGCATTCACCACCCTTTCCACGTACTTCTCGTAACAGCGCGCGTCGAAGAAACGCACCGTGAAGAAGTAGACCGAATACCCGCCGAACGCCAGCGTGAGGAGGATATTCCCCACCATATACCAAGTATAGGCGTGCGGGGAGAGGAAGAACAGGACGAGCACCGCCGCAAGATACAGCGGGCAGAGCGCCGCATACAGGGCGCCGAGCCGCTTGCGGGCAGATACCGCCGCTTTAAGGTCTTCTTCCCCTACTATTTGCATAACTCGTCAAGCACCTTTTTCAGCCTGACGGAGAGGATCTTGTACCCTTCCGGACCGAAATGGAGCTTGTCGTCGAGATAATGCTCGAAGATATAATTCCCGTCCGCGTCCTTGCAGATATCCGCCGTCTCGATAT
>JAFTBD010000150.1 GCA_017455385.1 Clostridia bacterium | reverse complement strand
CGTCTTCCCCAGTCAGATCGAGGAAGTGCTCCTCCACACCGACGGCATCGGACCGCATTACGAGATCATCGTGACGCGTGAAGGGCACTCGGACAAGCTGGAGATCCGCGTGGAACTACTGAAAGCCACGGACGACTATAAAGAACTGAAAGAAATAGAAAACGCCATCCGCTCGAAACTGCGCGTGGTGCTTGGACTCGACGCGAAGATCTCTCTCGTGTCCCCCAATACGCTCCAACGTTTCGAAGGAAAGGCGAAGAGGGTGAAAGACCTGCGCAACAAGGAGGGAGTATGAAGAAATTGATGTTAGGCAACGAAGCCATTGCGCGCGGTGCGTATGAAGCGGGGGTGAAAGTCTCCGCGGCGTATCCCGGCACCCCGAGCACCGAGATCAGCGAGACCATCGCCAAGTACGCGGAGATCTACGCGGAATGGTCGCCGAATGAGAAGGTGGCGGCGGAGGTAGCCATCGGCGCGTCCATCAGCGGCGTGCGCAGTATGTGCTGTATGAAACACGTCGGACTGAACGTGGCGGCGGATCCCTTATATACCTGCTCGTATACGGGCGTGGGCGGCGGTTTGGTCGCCGTCGTGGCGGACGACCCCGGGCTCTACAGCTCGCAGAACGAGCAAGACACCCGTTTGATCGGTCGTGCGGCGATGATCCCCGTCATCGAACCGTCGGACAGTCAGGAGGCGAAAGACTTTATGAAGCGCGCCTTCGAGCTCAGCGAGAAATACGACACCCCCATCATCCTGCGCACCACCACGAGGCTCTCCCACTCGCAGGGCATCGTGACGCTCGAGGATAGGACGGAAGTCCCGGACAAGCCGTATGAGAAGCGCATCGATAAATACGTGATGATGCCCGGCATGGCGAAGAAAAGACATCTCTACGTCGAGGATCGTCTGAACCGTATGGCGGCGGACCTTACGAAAGACCCCATCAACCGCATCGAATACGCCGACAAGAAGATCGGCTTCATCACGAGCGGTATCGCGTATCAATACGTGAAAGAGGCGATGCCGAATGCGTCGGTTTTGAAACTCGGTCTTCTGAATCCGCTCCCCGACGACATCATTCGCGAATTCGCGGCAAACGTCGAGACCCTCTACGTATTCGAAGAATTGGAGCCCCTCATCGAGGAACACGTCCGCGCGATGGGCATCAAGGTCATCGGCAAGGAAGTATTCACCCGCCAAGGCGAATACAGCGCGAACCTGCTCCGCAAAGTCGTGCTCGGCGAAGAGCCGTCGGAGACTCCGATGGCAGGGCTCCCCGCACGTCCTCCCGTGCTCTGCCCGGGCTGCCCGCACAGGAGCGTCTTCTCCGTGATGAAGAAATTGAAGCTCCACGTGATGGGCGATATAGGATGTTATACCCTCGGCGCGGTGGCGCCTATCTCGGTCATCGAGACCACCATCTGTATGGGTAGCAGCATCTCCACCCTCCACGGCGTGGAAAAGGCGAAAGGAAAAGACTTCATCAAGAACTGGGTGTGTGTGATCGGCGACAGCACCTTCCTGCATACAGGCGTGAATAGTTTGATGAATTCCGCGTATAACGGCTCCACCGGCACCGTCGTGATCCTCGACAACAGGACGACGGGCATGACGGGACACCAAGACCACGCGGCGACGGGCAAGAACCTCAAAGGGGAGCCTGCGCCCGCCATCGACCTCGTGGAACTCTGCCATGCCATCGGCGTGAAGAACGTCAGAGTGGTCGGCTCTTTCGACCGCGCGGCGCTCACCGAAGCCCTCAAAGAAGAGACGGCGCGCGACGAGCTCTCCGTCATCATCTGCAAGGCGCCCTGCGTGCTCCTCAAGGGCAACGTATTTAAGACCAAGATCTTCGTGAATACGGAGAAATGTATCGGGTGCGGCGCCTGCATCACTTGCGGCTGTCCCGCCCTCAGCAAGGACGAGAACAAGAAAGCGAAGATCGATCCGCAAATGTGTAACGGATGCGGTCTGTGTGTGTCCAACTGTCGTTTCGACGCGATGGAAGTCAGGGAGGTAGTGAAATGAGCGTGAATATCATGATCGTCGGTGTCGGCGGACAAGGCACCTTACTGACCAGCCGTATCCTCGGCGGCATCGCCATCGAGAAAGGCTACGACGTTAAGCTGTCCGAAGTGCACGGCATGGCACAGCGCGGCGGCAGCGTCGTCACCTACGTGCGTTACGGCGAGCAAGTCAGAGAGCCCATCGTGGAAGAGGGACAGGCGGACGTCCTCATCGCTTTCGAGAGGCTGGAAGCGGCGCGCTATCATCATTTCCTGAAAAAGGGCGGCGTGATGATCGTGAACGACGTCGTCATCGAGCCCATCACCGTTATCTCGGGCGCGACGACGTACCCCGTGGACGTCTTGGACTCTCTCGAGGATAAATACAAGATCGTCAAAGTGGACGCGAATAAGATCGCGGAGAGCGTGGGAAATCAGCGCGTATTCAATACCGTCGTGCTCGGCGTAGCGGCGCGCTTTATGGACGTGGAGAAGGAAGTATGGCTGAAAGTCATCGAGAATACCGTCCCCCCGAAGACCGTCGAGATCAATAAAAAAGCATTCTTAACGGGACTCGAAAGTAAATAAAAAAGGAGAAACCCCTATGATCTGGAACAAAGAAATGGAGACGATGAGCCGTGAAGCGCTCACCAAGTTGCAGAGCGAGCGTCTCGTAGCCACGGTAAAAAGGGTATATGAGAACGTCCCCGCTTATCGCGCCAAGATGGACGCCATCGGCTTGAAGCCCGAGGACATCCACGGGATAGAGGACCTCAAGAAGCTCCCCTTCACGACGAAAGCCGACCTCAGGGACAATTACCCCTTCGGACTCTTCGCCGTCCCGCAGGATGAGATCGTCAGGGTGCACGCATCCTCCGGTACGACCGGAAAGCCCACCGTCGTCGGTTACACCGAGAACGACATCAAAATGTGGAGCGAATGCGTGGCGCGCTGTATGACGATGGCGGGCATCACCAAGAAGGATATCGTGCAAGTGGCGTACGGGTACGGACTCTTTACGGGCGGTCTCGGCGCACACTACGGCGCGGAATACATGGGCGCCGTCACCGTGCCGATGGGCACGGGCAATACGGCGAAGCTCATCACCTTGATGAAAGACTTCGGCGCGACGGCGATCGCGTGTACGCCGTCCTACCTCCTGCACATCGCGGAGGTGCTGAAAGAGAACGGCGACCTCGATAAGATCAAACTCAGAGCGGCGGTCTGCGGCGCGGAGCCTTGGACGGAAGAAATGCGCAAACAGATCGAGGCTACCCTCGGCATCGATGCGCACGATATCTACGGTCTGTCGGAAGTCATGGGACCGGGTGTCGCCTGCGACTGCGAATATCATAAAGGTCTGCACGTTTGTGAAGATCACTTCATCCCCGAGATCATCTCACCGACCACCCTCGAACCGGTGGCGGAAGGGGAGACGGGCGAACTGGTCTTCACCACTATTACCAAGGAGGGTCTCCCCCTCATCCGTTACAGAACGCGTGACCTCACGTCCATCACCTACGAGCCCTGCGAGTGCGGCAGAAAGACTTGCCGCATCAGCCGCTTCAAAGGTAGGTCGGACGATATGCTCATCATCCGCGGCGTCAACGTCTTCCCCTCGCAGGTGGAAGAAGCGCTCTTGCAGGTGGACGGCGTCACTCCGCATTACCTCATCGTCGTGGATAGGGTGAATAACCTCGACACGATGGAGATCATGGTGGAAGTGGACGAGAAATTCTTCAGCGACGAGATCAAAGGTCTCGAAGCCCTGTCCAAGAAGATCGCGAAAGCGGTGCAACAGATGATCGGCTTGAATGCGAAGATCAAACTGGTGGAGCCGAGGACCATCGAACGCAGTATGGGCAAAGCCGTACGCGTCCAAGACAAACGTAAACTCGTATAATAAAGGAGGAGAAACTATGCAAGCGAAACAATTATCGGTCTTTATCGAGAACAGAGAAGGCAGACTGGACGAAGTGCTCTCCGTCATCAAGAGCGCGGGCGTCAATATCCTTTCGCTCAGTTTGGCGGATACAAGCGAATACGGACTGCTGCGTTTGATCGTCAGCGATCCCGCCGCGGCGGATAATGAGCTCAAAGCATGCGGGTTCT
>JAFTBD010000149.1 GCA_017455385.1 Clostridia bacterium | reverse complement strand
TTTAATAGACGCTTAATGTCAGTATTAAGCGTTTTTAGTTATCGAAACGCCGTCTCAATGAGACGAGCGTTTCGATATGCGGCGTTCCGGGGAACATGTCGTAGAGACGGACGGAGTCCACGGAATAGGCGGCGCCGAGGCGGGCTATATCTCGGGTCAAGGTGGCGGGAGAACAGGAAACATATATGATACGCTCGGGCGGATGACGGAGGATGGTCTCCACGACCGACGCGTCCAATCCCGCGCGAGGCGGGTCCACCACAAGGGTGTAGGAGCCTATCTCGGAGACGACCTGCGGAAGGACGTCCTCCACCGTGCCGCAGAGGTGCGTGACCTTCTCCCCCACGCCGAAGCGGGCGGCATTCCGTCCTGCGTTCTCGGTGGCGGGGAGGATGACCTCTATGCCGATGACCTTCTTGGCTTTCGCTGCGAGGAGGGCGCTCATGATGCCCGTGCCGGAGTAAGCGTCCACGATGACATCCGTCTCACGGACGGAGTCGACCACGTCGCGATAGATCTGCTCCGCGACGGGGAAATTCACCTGCAAGAAAGAGAGCGGCGACACTTCCCATTCGCCGCCGGCGAGCTCCGCGAAGATCGCGTCCTCTCCGAGAAGCGTGCGGATCTCGGGGGTCAATATCACGTTATTATGCGCGGTATTCGCACAAAGGTAAACGGAGGTCTCCCCCTCCCATATCTTCGCAAGGCGCATGGCGAGATCGCGCTCCGACGGCAATTTCGTCCCGTTTACGACGAAGATCACGCCGTAACGATACCCGCCCCGATAGGGCAGGCGTCGGGCTACGAGGTGCCTTAAAAGTCCCTTGCCCGTCCCTTCGTCATAGACGGAGATATTCTTCTCGCGCACGAAGGAAGTGACGACGGAGATCAGCGGCTCGATCCAATCGCCGTGGAGCGGGCATTCTTCGATCGGGAGCACCTTATGAGTGCCCCTCTTATACATCCCGAGCACATGCCGCCCCTTTTCCACACCGAAAGGAAGCGCGATCTTATTCCGATAGCCGTCTTGCGCCGCCGAGAAAACGGGAACGTCCGCGAGTTCCATCCCCGCATTCTTCTTGAAGAGGGAGAGGACGTTCGCTTTCTTGACCTCGATTTGCAGGTCGTAGGGCATATGGCGGAGCGTGCAACCGCCGCATTTGCCGAAAAGCGGACAGCCCGCCTCGCGACGAAGCGGAGACGGCGAGATCATCTTGATGATATGGGCGAAGGCGACGCTTCCTTTCACGCGATCCACCGCTACCTTCACCTGCTCTCCCGTCATCACGTAAGGCACGAAGAAAGTGAAGCCGTCCGCGTGTGCGATGCCCTCTCCTTCCATTCCGTATCCGTCTATCGTGAGCTCCAATGTGTCTTTCGCCTTCATTTTATAAAAGCGGGCGCGCCGAATAGCACGCCCGTCGTAAGTCGGTCTTGATTATTTCACAAGGATCTTCTTCAGCTTGGCGAACCTCGGGAGACCATCCTCCAAGGGAGCCTTGCAGTCGCCCTGAATGAGCGGGAGCGCGTAGTCCACGTAATCCTGCGTGAGACCTTTGCCTGCGGGAAGGATCCAGCTGTCGGGGATCTTCTTCTCGGTATTCGCCGCGAGAGCGACGTCCATCAGTTCTGGGGTGCAGACGTAGTCCTTGCCGGGCTTCCTTACAAGACAGACCATCTTGTCAGTCACGCCGCTGACCGCCGCCTGAACGGCTTTCGCGCCGCAAGCGAAGGCTTCCTCCACGTCCACCTTGCTGGCGAGGTGTGCCGCGCAACGTTGCAAGAGGCTGAACTCGATGGCACGCGTCTTGACGCCGAGCTTCTCTTTCACAAGGCTCGCGAGCATCGCGCCCACGCCGCCGAGCTGTGCGTGACCGAAAAGGTCGGTCTTGCTGGCGCTGAACTCACCCACGTAGGTACCGTCCTTGGTCTTGATGCCTTCGGAGACGACCACCATGCACTTATTGTCGTTCTTCGCGCAGACGTCCTTGACGCTTGCGAGGAACTCGTCGATGTCGAAGGGAGTCTCGGGAAGATAGATGAGATCGGCTCCGAGAGCCTTATAATTCGCGAGTTGTGCCGCGGCGGTGAGCCAACCGGCATTCCTGCCCATCACTTCCACCACGCAGACCATACCGGTATTGTAGACGGTGGAGTCCAATTTCAGTTCCATAATGGAGGTGGCGACGTATTTCGCCGCGCTGCCGTAGCCGGGGCAATGGTCGGTGCCGAAAAGGTCGTTATCGATGGTCTTGGGCACGCCCATCACGCGGCACTCATAGCCGGACTGCTGCATATACTTGCTGACCTTATTGCAGGTATCCATGCTGTCGTTACCGCCGTTATACAGGAAGTAACGGATATTGTATTTCTTGAAGACTTCGAGGAGTCTCTTGTAATCGGTCTCATCCACGTCTGCGCTCTTGAGCTTGTAGCGAACGCTGCCGAGAGCGGAAGACGGAGTATTTTTCAGAAGCTCGAGCTCCTTGATGTCTTCCTGACCGATGTCATAAAACTGCTCGTCCAGAATGCCCTTGATGCCGTGCGCCGCGCCGTAGACGTTCGTGATGACGCCCTTATGCTTGAGCGCCTCGATGAAAACGCCTGCCGCGCTGGAATTGATGACCGAAGAGGGACCGCCCGATTGACCAAAGATCAATGCGCCTTTTAACTGTTCCATGATAATCCTCCTAAATAAATGGCTTAAAGCCCGTTTTTCCTAACTATATTTTACAATACACGCGCCCGAGACCGCAAATGATTTGAGGTCACAGACTGAGCATTTTCGCCTGTTCGTAGAGTTTCTCGTTAAAGTAAGGCGGGATGGCGAGCGCCTTCTCGATCTCCACCTCCACGACGTCGTCCCCCTTGGAGCCGACGACGTAACCGCCTTTATTCGCCTTCAGAAGCTCCACCGCACGGATGCCGAGCTTGCTCGCGAGCACTCTGTCCGCCATTGTGGGCGAGCCGCCGCGCTGGATGTAGCCGAGCACGGTGGAACGGAAAGAGAGCCCCGTGCGCGCCTTGAGCTCCGTCATCACGTCGTCCAAGGGACAAGCTCCTTCGGCAAGCACGACGATGCCGCTCGTCTTCCCCACCGCTTTGCCGCGATTCAATATCGCCGCCACTTCGTCGAAATCCACCGGTTTCTCGGGGACCAAGATGACCTCCGCGCCGCCCGCGATGCCCGCATGGAGGGCGATCTCGCCGCTGTGTCGTCCCATCACTTGCACGATGACCACACGATCGTGAGAGCTCATCGTGTCACGGAGATTATTGATGGCATTCAGGGCGGTATTCACCGCTGTGTCGAAACCGATGGTGCGGTCGGTGTAGCCGAGGTCATTGTCGATGGTGCCGGGAATGCCGATTGTCTTGACGCCGAAATCTTTATAAAAGTCGAGCGCACCGCGGAAAGAGCCGTCCCCGCCGATGACGACGAGACCGTCGATATTCCGATCCGCGAGGGACTCCGCCGCCTTCTTCCTGCCTTCGTAGGTATTGAATTCCGGACAGCGCGCCGTCCTCAAAATGGTGCCGCCGCGTTGGATGGTGTCCGACACGTTGCGGCGGGACATCATATGCATATCGTCCTCAATGAGACCCGCATACCCGCGCTCCACGCCGTATACTTCGATATTATAATAACTGGATGCTCTGACCACCGCACGAATGGCGGCATTCATTCCGGGGGCGTCCCCGCCCGACGTTAAAACTGCGATACGTTTCATATCATTCCCCTTTTCTAAGGCTGGTTATATTCTATCACCGCCACGAAGACGTTTACAAATACTATTTGTAAAGTGAACTTGTTAAGTTGCGTCACGGCTTAACGCTTACGTTCCTTGATCTCCAAGCCGTCCACGCCGACGAGACCATACATCTCGGAGACGAAAGCTTCGCTGTCCGCGACGGTCTTGTCGTGGAGATAATATTTGCCATTCACGAGGAAATAAACCTGCACGCCGCCGTGATGGGCGGAGCAGATCTCTTTCGCCTTCTCATAGACCGAGCCGTACTCGGCGGGCAATTTGACGACGTAAACGATATTCCTCTCCTGTTTCTCCGGCGCGGCTGTCGTCTGCGTCAGCT
>JAFTBD010000148.1 GCA_017455385.1 Clostridia bacterium | reverse complement strand
CTATGTGGTCGCTGAGATCGTTTCAAGGTCGATTTTTTAGTGATCGATGCATGTGTCTCGCCGTGCCTCGTCCCTGCACGCTTCTCCGAGCTCGGTTTTTATATTTTTTCGTGCTTGCTCGATAACTATCTTCATCCTGTGACGGCGCAGAGTGAGGTAGAGACGAGGCTCGACAAGCCTTGTGCGAGTGAGCGTACTATTTGTACGTGATCTCGTCAAGGCGCAGGCAGAAACGAAGTATCTGCCTTGCTATGCGTCGTCACTTATGATACGGCGTCCCGTGTATAATACACAAAGACCTATATATCTGTTCCAACAGTACCACCCTGAACAGCTGATGCGGCAGGGTGATATCTCCAAAGGAGATACTTTCGTCCGCCGCCTGCTTGACGGAGGGGCTGACGCCGTTGCTGCCGCCGATGACGAAGGTCAGCTCGCTCTTGCCGGAGAGGGTGATGGCGTCGATCTTCTCCGCGAGGGACTCGCTGGATACCTTCTTGCCGCGGACGTCCAAGAGGATCACGTAGCCTTTGAGGCGCTTCAGGATGCCTTCGGCTTCGGCGTTTCGTTTTTGATCAAGGTCGGCGAGGTGAGCAGCCTCCGCCGCTTCCTCTATTTCTACCTTGCACCATTTCCCGAGCCTTTTTGTGTACTCGGCGACGGCTTCTCGATAGAAATTCTCTTTGATACCGCCAACGGCGACCACTCTCAGTTTCAGCATAGGGATAGTATAAACGAAACGCGGGAAGAAAGCAAGTATTCCGAGCCTCGGAGTGAAAAAGTCCGCGGGTCGAGTCGGGCAGGGGAAAAGTGAATATTATTAATGCATTTTTATTTTACTTTTCATACGCGCGCGCTGTATAATGAGAACAGATTTTTTACTCGCAGAGGAGTTTCATTATGATAGGGATCGATATCACAGTCATCGTATTGTACCTCATCGGAATGGTGGCGATCGCGCTTTATACGCGCAACAAAGCCAAGACGGTGAAGGATTATCTTCTTGCAGGCGACAAGGGGCTGAATGGGTGGATGAGTGCGTTCGCGTACGGTACCACCTATTTTTCCGCCGTTATCTTCATCGGATACGCGGGTAAGTTCGGGTTCTCCTTCGGCGTCGCCGCGGTGTGGATCGGCATCGGTAACGCCGTAGTCGGGGCGCTTCTTGCTTGGATGGTGCTCGCTCGTCGCACAAAGAATATGACTGTACGCTTGGACGCCAAGACGATGCCCGACTTTTTTTACAAGCGCTACGGCGACGAGAAAATGAAGCTCGTCTCCGCCATCGTGATCTTCATCTTCCTCATCCCCTACGCCGCGTCGGTGTATAACGGGCTCGGAAACCTCTTCAGCATCGTCTTTGACATCCCCGGGTGGGTGGTGATGTTGGTGCTCGCCGCAGTTACGGCGTTTTACCTCTTCCTCGGCGGCTACATCGCCACGTCGCTCACCGATTTCATTCAAGGGATCATCATGTTCGTGGGCGTCATCATCATGCTCTTCTTCTTCCTCGCCGCGCCGCAGGTGAACTGGGGCGAAGGGCTCAAGACGCTCGCGAATAACGAAATGGGTCTCTTCATGGGCGGCACAACGACAGGCAACTTCCTCTACGGCAGGAATATGTCCCTCGTCTTCCTGATCCTCTTGACCTCGTTCGGCGTGTGGGCGCTCCCGCAGACCATTCATAAGTATTACACCGTCCGTGACGCGAAAGCCATCAAGCAGGGCACCATCGTCAGCTCTGTCTTCGCGCTCGTCATCGGCTTCGGCGCTTATTTCATCGGCGGTCTTGCCACGCTCTTCTATGAGACCCCTGCGGCGGTCGGCGGCAACACCGATAACGTCATCCCCTATATGATCAAGGACGTCCTTCCGAACGGGCTTCTCGGCCTCATCGCCGTTCTCGTGCTCGCGGCGTCGATGTCCACCTTGGCGTCCGTCTCCCTCGCGTCTTCGTCCGTCGTGACCATCGACATTTATAAGGGCACTTTCAAGAAAGATGCCGACGACAAGAACGTCACGACGCTCATGCGCGTGCTCGCCCTCGTCTTCGTTGCGCTCGCGACTGTTATCGCCTATTTGAACAGTAAATTCAACGTCACTGCCATCGCCTATATGATGGGTCTCAGCTGGGGCACTCTCGCGGGCTGCTTCATCGGACCGTACGTGCTCGGCGTCGTTTGGAAGAAAACGACCCGCACCGCGGCGTGGACCTCCATCATCGGCTCCCTCGTTTTGACCTTTGCCTTGATCCTCATCATCGGTTATGACAAGGCAGGGTGGGGCGCGGCATCTTTCGGCGACGCATTAAAGCAGGGCGTCAATTCCTCCCCGATGATCGGCGTCATCTGTATGATCTATTCGATGCTCTCCACCTTCGTGGTCAGCCTCTTCACCAAACAGCTTCCCGAAGACAAGATCAAGGAAGCATTCGAGAAACCCATAGCAAATGAGATCCAACCTTGTTCGCTCATTCCCAAGTCGGCGTGTGCCGCCCAAGCGGGGGAGAGCGCGCAAGCATCCGACAGCGACACCACTACAAACCAATAAGGAGAAAACAATGATCTGGTCAAAATACGAAACTTTACCGAGAAGCGAGATCGAAGCCATCCAACTCGAACGTCTGCAAGAGACCGTACACCGCGTGTACGAGAAGGTGCTTCCTTACCGCAAGAAGATGGACGCCGTCGGCATCAAGCCCGATGACATCAAGACCTTGAAAGACCTCGCGAAATTGCCTTTCACCACGAAAGCCGACCTCCGCGACAATTACCCCTTCGGTCTTTTCGCCGTTCCGCAGAAGGAACTCGTGCGCGTGCACGCTTCCTCCGGTACGACGGGCAAGCCGACCGTTGTCGGTTACACCCGTAACGACCTCGATATGTGGACGGAATGCGTCTCGCGTATCGCGGCGATGGGCGGCGCCACGGCGGACGATATGGCGCAGATCTGTTTCGGATACGGTATGTTCACCGGCGCGCTCGGACTGCACTACGGCTTGGAGAATATCGGCGCGACCATCGTGCCTTCCTCGACGGGCAACAGCGAGAAGCAGATCATGTTTATGAAAGATTTCCGCACGACCCTTCTCGTGGCGACGCCTTCTTACGCGCTCCGCCTCGCGGAAGTGGCGAATCAAATGGGCGTGGATATCCGGAAGGATCTCTGCGTGCATATCGCTCTCGTCGGCAGCGAACTCCTGACCGACGCCATGCGTGAAGAAATGCACAAGGTGTGGGGCAAAGATTGTCTCGTCACCAGTAACTACGGCATGAGCGAACTCATGGGCCCCGGCGTGTCGGGCGAATGCGAACAGCTGAACGGCATGCACATCAACGAAGATTATTTCATCCCCGAGATCATCAATAGTGAGACGGGCGAAGTGCTCCCCATTGGCGAGAAGGGCGAGCTGGTCGTCACCTGTATCAAGAAAGAGGCGCTCCCGCTCATTCGTTACCGCACCAAGGACGTCACCCGCCTGATGTATGAGCCGTGCAAGTGCGGCAGAACGACTTGCCGTATGGAGAACCTCGACGGCAGGACGGACGATATGCTGAAGATCCGCGGCGT
>JAFTBD010000147.1 GCA_017455385.1 Clostridia bacterium | reverse complement strand
TGAAGCAAGACGCCGCCCCTGTTTTTATCGAGCCGACAGTAGCTGTTTCTATTCGGTCAATTAAAACTGATCGGAATTACGTTCCGTACGAAGTTGCGATGTGTCACATCGAAGGGGATAAGATCGTTTCTTACGTTCATACATATCTGAAAGTAGCATTTACAGAGAAGTCGGAACGTGCACAATATGCGAATGCAAAAGGATACGCCTCGCCGCGTCTCTCGTCTATTATTCCCGACCTCATAAAATACACGGAAGGGAAGACGCTCGTCGCCGTAAACCCGAAGTATATGCTCGACTTATTGAATGAAACGGCTGTGCCGCTTCGCTATCGCTTTACCAATGAAACGAAAGTATTCTCCGATCCCATTCGCCATGACGGCGAGGGGATAGAGCGAAATGCCTTGGACGACGTGATCGAAATGGCGCGTGTTCTGCTCGGAAAAACGGAAGAATAATTTTTTTCGGAAATTCAAAAGATTTAGTTGTTAAATATAATTATATATGCTATAATCACAAATGTAAGGTGCTTTTTCTCGAAAGTGGGCTTGTTTGGCTCACTTTTTAATTTATCGGCACCATAACAAGGAGGCATATGTCTGTTAAAGACAGCGTAACGGAGCTCATCGCGCCGATCATTTCCGATCTTGGTTATGAGCTTGTCGAAGTGACGTATAAGAAAGAGCATGATGCTATGACTTTGACGGTCTACATCGATACGGACAAGGAAGGCGGCATCTCTCTTGACGACACCGAGATCGTAGCGACCGCCATCGATGAGCCGCTCGACCGTTTGGATCCGACGGCGGGCGCGCCCTATGTGCTGAATGTGTCTTCTCCCGGACTGGATCGTCCGCTCAAGACGGAGAAAGATTACAAAAAGAAGATCGGTACGGAGATCGAAGTGTCTCTGTATGCGGCGATCGACGGAAAGAAGAAGTACGTCGGCGTCTTGACTGCCTTTACTATCGAAACGATATCCCTTCACACCAAGGAAGGAGATCTTGAAATATCAATGAAAGATATCGCGGTCGCAAGACCGTATATCACTTTTTAGGAGGAAATATGATTAACAAGGATTTTTTTGCGGCATTGGACGAGCTTGAGAGAGAGAAGAAGATCAACAAGCAAGAGTTTATCGCTTCTTTGGAAGCCGGACTCAGCTCCGCGTACAAGAAAGAGTACGGGGACGGCATGGCGATCGAAGTGAAATTGATCCCCGAACAGAATAAGATCAGAGTCTTCGCGTATAAGACCATCGTCGAGGAAGTCACCGATCCCGATAAGGAGATCTCGCTTGAGGACGCGAAGAAGATCAAGCCGAGCTATAAAGTAGGCGACACCATCTCGCAGGAGATCACCCCGAGGAATTTCTCTCGTATCGCAGCTCAGACCGCGCGTCAGGTCATCGTTCAGCGTTTGACGGACATCAAGAAAGAGCAGATCGTCGAAGAAATGAGCCAGAAAGAAGGCGAGATCGTGACGGCGATCGTCAGAAGGGTCGAGCCCACAAGCGTGTATGTCGAAATCTTGCCGTCGCAGATGGAGGGTATCATGCCCATCTCCGAGCAGATCCGCAATGAGCGTTATAATGTCGGTGATATGATCAAAGTGCTCGTTCGCCGTCTCTCGATGAATTCTCGTTCTCCGCAGGTGATCGTTTCCAGAGCGCAGTCCGACTTCGTCAAGAGGCTCTTCGAGATGGATGTCCCCGAGATCCGTAGCGGTCTCGTCACCATCAAGCGTATCGTTCGCGAAGCGGGCTTCCGTACGAAGATAGCCGTTTATTCCGAAGATCCGAATATCGATGCCGTAGGTTCCTGTATCGGACCGAAAGGCAGTCGTATCAATCTTATCGTTCAAGAACTCAATGGCGAGAGGATCGACGTGATCGCTTGGTGCGCGGATCCTTTGGAGTTTATCGCACGTGCCATCAGTCCTGCGAAGGCTGTCCAGGTGCACGTGAATGATGACGAGCATTCCGCTCGCGTTATCGTGAATGACAGCATGCTTTCTCTTGCGATCGGCAGAGAAGGTCAGAACGCACGTTTGGCCGCGAAGCTGACTGAATGGAAGATCGATGTAAAACCGTATTCTTCCTTGATCGATTCGACTGACGCTTCTACTGGAGAAGAGAATGCCTAAGACGCAGCCGAAGAGAATGTGTATAGGATGCAGAGGCTCTTTCGATAAGAAAGACCTCATCCGCATCGTGCGCACCCCGACGGGAGAGATCATTCTCGACAGAACGGGCAAAGCGGCAGGCAGAGGCGCATATATCTGCGATAATATCGAATGCTTGAAGAAGTGTGTAAAAGCTAAGCTCTTAAACAAATCATTCAAGGTGTTCGTGCCGGAGGGCGTTTATGCCGATCTGCTGGAGCAGTACAATGCCGATAAACAGTAAACTTGTGACGTATATCGGTTTCTCCGTCAAATCGAGAAACATTCTCTACGGGTACGAGAACGTTATCGCAACGAGAAAGAAAATATATATTATTCTTGTTGACGAAGGGATCGGGGAAAGCTCGAGGAAGAAGGTAACTTCCTACGCAGAGAAGAAACGAATACCCATCTATTTCCTTCAAAAGGAAAGTCTTTCGCAACTATGCGGAGGACGAAATGTGAAATGTGTCGCGCTCACTGACGCCGGACTGGCTGCAGGTGCGCAAAATGAATTAAATAACATCGGAGGTAATAACTGATGAGTGAAGCCAATAAAGAAACCTTGGGGAATTTGAACGCCCTTGCCGAACTGGACAAGACAAGGTTTCGCAGTCTCGCGATAGAGGTAAAAGAAGCGCGTCGTCGTGCGGAAGATCTTCTACAGAAGATAACAGAGATGCGCACGGCTTTCGTCGAGGCTGAAATGAGAGAACAAGAGGCGAGAGAAGCAGAGGAAGCAGAAGCGCCGCAGGAGGAGATCGAGGAGGCCATAATCGAAACGGCTCCTGCTCCGGAAATAGTGTCTGAAACGGAGCTCGAGACGCCGATACCCATCGAAGAATCTACTGTGACAGGAGAAGAGGTCGTTCACGAGATCGTTCCCGCTCCCGCGGAAACGCCGGCTAAGCCCGCTGAGTCTCAAGCACCGGCGAAGAATCCGCTTCGTCCCGACGTTCCGGAACCGAAAAAATTCAAGCCGATTGTCTATATCCCTGAAAGCGAACGCGGGATCGGCAGAGGTGCGCAGCGTTCGCAATACGGTGGTCTGAGGGGCGGTTATGCTCAAGGCGGCCCATCTTTCGGCGCGGGGATCCCCGATCGTGATAAACCGGTATTTGCTCCGCCTCCAGCAGGTAAAGGGAAGGGTGGCAGAAGGTCTGACAGCAGAGGGGCCGCACCGAGTATTTATGACGAGAAGAAAGGACCGAATAAACGCAGTATCTTGAGGCGTGAGCTCGAGAACGGTGCGGAGATCGACGACAGCGAGATCGCAAGGCGCTATAAGAGCAAAAAGTATCAAAAGCAGGCTCCTACCGTTACCCAAGCGCCCATCGAGAAGGCTGTTATCACGGTGGATCCTGTGCCTATCAAGTTGCTCTCCGAGAAGATCGGTAAGCCCATCGCGGATATTCTGAAGAAGCTTCTCCTCGAAGGTATCTTCAAGACCATCAATGACTCCATCAGCTATGAGACAGCAGAGCTCGTTGCGGCGAACTATGGCATTGAATTGGAACTCCGTGCGGATAAGACTGCTGAAGACAGACTCGAAGAAATGATCACGACGGAGGACGAAGCAGGTGAGGACGCCGATAAGCGCGCTCCGATCATTACTATCATGGGTCACGTCGACCACGGTAAGACTTCTTTGCTTGACTACATTCGTAATTCTCACGTCGCGGATAAAGAAGCGGGAGGTATCACACAGCATATCGG
>JAFTBD010000146.1 GCA_017455385.1 Clostridia bacterium | reverse complement strand
CTTTATCAAGAATATGTTCATCGTTCCCACCGCCGATGAATTGGCCTCTTTCGAGCCCGATTTCGTCGTCTATACCGCTTCCACGGCGAAGGTGGAAAAATATAAAGAACTCGGCCTCAATTCCGAAACGGCCGTCGTCTTCAACATCACCAGCAGAGAGCAGGTCATCATCAACACCTGGTACGGCGGCGAAATGAAGAAAGGTATGTTCTCCATGATGAATTATTACCTCCCCTTGAAGGGCATCGCGTCTATGCACTGCTCCGCGAACACCGATATGAACGGCGAGAACACCGCGATCTTCTTCGGACTGTCCGGTACGGGCAAGACCACTCTTTCCACCGATCCGAAGAGACTCCTCATCGGCGATGACGAGCACGGTTGGGACGATAACGGCGTCTTTAATTTCGAGGGCGGTTGCTACGCGAAGGTCATCAATCTTGACAAGGATTCCGAGCCGGATATCTATAACGCCATCAAGAGGAACGCCCTCCTTGAGAACGTCACGTTGGACGCGAACGGCGTCATCGACTTCGCGGATAAGTCCGTCACCGAGAATACCCGCGTGTCGTACCCCATCAGCCACATCAAGAATATCGTGCGTCCCATCTCCAGCGCGCCCGCGGCGAAGAGCGTCATCTTCCTGTCCGCCGATGCGTTCGGCGTGTTGCCTCCCGTGTCCATCTTGACCCCGGAGCAGACGCAGTATTACTTCCTGTCCGGTTTCACGGCGAAGCTCGCCGGCACCGAGCGCGGTATCACCGAGCCCACCCCGACCTTCTCGGCTTGCTTCGGTCAGGCGTTCTTGGAGCTCCATCCCACCAAATATGCGGAAGAGCTCGTCAAGAGGATGGAGCTGTCCGGCACAAAAGCGTACCTCGTCAATACCGGTTGGAACGGCACCGGCAAGCGCATCTCCATTAAGGATACCCGCGGTATCATCGACGCCATCCTCTCCGGCGACATCAACAAGGCTCCCACGAAGGTCATTCCGTACTTCAATCTCGAAGTGCCCACAGAGCTCGCGGGCGTAGACACCAAGATCCTCGACCCGAGAGACACCTACGCCGATGCGTCCGCTTGGGAAGCGAAGGCGAAAGACCTCGCCGGCAGGTTCGTCAAGAACTTCGTCAAGTACACCTCCAATGAGAAGGGCAAGGCGCTCGTCGCGGCAGGTCCCAAGGCGGAATAATTCGCAATAGACAATTTGTCAAATCGGAGCAGAGAGGGCGCAAGTTCTCTCTGCTTTTATAAAGAGGGCTGAGACCGCGTCGCTGACTGCCCGCAATTCCGCATTCCGCATTTCGCATTGTCTTAATTAAGGAATAATTATGAAAAATAATGATAGTAGTATTCTATATGAAGTGCACAATGGCTTGTACGTCAACTTGACCAACCGCTGTCCCTGCGCCTGCGTCTTCTGCCTCCGCAATACGACGGACAGGGTAGGGCGCTCGGATAGCCTGTGGCTGGATGCCGAGCCGACGGCCGAGGATGTGGAACGCCTCTTCGCGGAGCGCGACATCTCGAAGTATGAGGAGATCGTCTTTTGCGGATTCGGCGAGCCGACGGAGAGACTGGATGCCCTCTTGGAGATCGCCGCCTTTCTGAAAGCCCATTACGACAAGCCCATTCGATTGAATACCAATGGTCTCGGCGATCTCGTGAACGGCCGTCCCATCGCGCCGCTTCTCGCGGGGAAGGTGGACGTCGTGTCCATCAGTCTGAATACCCCCTCCGAAGCGCGCTATATGAAAGAGGTGCGTCCCTGTTTCGGCGCGGGCTCGTATGGAGCTCTCCTGCGCTTCGCCGAGGAATGTACGAAGTGCGTGCCGAAAGTGGTACTGACCACCGTGGCGACGACGCTGACGAAAGAGGAAGAGGAGGCGTGCGCCTTGATAGCTCGCTCTATGGGCGCTATGTACCGCATTCGCCCATTTGAGTGACTTCGTATAAGGCGCAGCTACTTTGTTTCTGCCTTCAAAACCGCGCAGTTACGTACGCTTAGTACGCGCCTGCGCGGTTTTTCGTCGAGCCTCGTATCTGCATCCTTCTACGAAGTCACTTGTTTGTTTTAGATATGACTCTTCAAAGAGCGCTCGTATCTGCAACCCTTCTCCGCCTCCAACACCCCAAAATATCTTCTCGATATTTCGGGGACCCCAACGGAGGCTCCGCGCTCAATTATTGGCATACTTTTTTATTCATACGGATCGCGCTTACGCGCACCTAATTAAGGATGACATTTTATTTCAAAAAAGAATTTGTAAGAAGGAAAAACTTCTTGACGAAAAAGCGCCGCTATGGTATCATATTTTCAGTGAAAATCTTTAAGAGCGATACGAGATATCGACAAGATTGGGTGAATAGTTTGCTTATGACCTTGTCGTGCTCTACGCGGACAAGGTTTTTTTCTACAAATGATTCTATTATGGAGGTATTCATATGAATAAAAACGGCCTTATCTATGACGTTGAAGACAAGCCGAAGCTTGGACAGCTCATCGTTTTCGCTCTTCAACAGCTGCTCGCCATCATCACGGCGACCATCGCGGTCCCGTCGATCATCGGCTTGCCCGCACAGATCCCCGCGGCGATCCTCGGCGCAGGTGTCGGTACCCTCGTGTACTTGCTCTTCACGAAGTTCAAGAGCCCGGTCTTCCTCGGAAGTTCCTTCGCGTTCCTGAGCTCCTTGTTCGTTGCGGTCACTTTCGGTTACTGCGGTATCTTGCTCGGCGCGATCTTCGCAGGTCTCGTCTACGTGGTCATCGCGATCATCATTCACTTCGCGGGTACCAAATGGGTCAGCAAATTGATGCCTCCCGTTATCATCGG
>JAFTBD010000145.1 GCA_017455385.1 Clostridia bacterium | reverse complement strand
CACTAGGCGCGCGCGTGTGATATAATCAAATTACAAATCTAATTTGGGAGGAAACTTTTAATGCAATATTCACGCGAAGTTGATGAAATGGTTTGCGTCAAGAAAGGTCCTAACCACGGTCCCGCTCCCATTCCCGAAGAGGGCAAGTGGGTGCAGGCGAAAGAGATCAAGGATATCAACGGTCTTACCCACGGTGTAGGCTGGTGCGCGCCGCAACAGGGCGCCTGCAAGCTTACCCTGAATGTGAAAGACGGTGTCATCCGTGAGGCGCTCGTCGAGACCCTCGGCTGTTCCGGTATGACTCACTCTGCCGCTATGGCTGCCGAGATCCTTCCCGGCAAGACCATTCTGGAAGCCTTGAATACCGACCTTGTTTGTGACGCGATCAATACCGCAATGAGAGAGCTGTTCCTGCAGATCGTCTACGGTCGTACACAGTCCGCTTTCTCCGAGAACGGTCTCGTCATCGGCGCCGGTCTCGAGGACCTCGGCAAAGGTCTTCGTTCGCAGATCGGTACGATGTATTCCACCGAGGCGAAGGGCGTCCGTTATCTCGAGATGGCGGAAGGCTACGTCACGAGGCTCGCTCTTGACAAGAATAACGAGGTCATCGGTTACGAGTTCGTCAAGCTCGGCGTTATGATGGATCTCATCGCGAAGGGCACGAGCGCGGACGAAGCGCTCAAGAAGTGCACCGGCACCTACGGCAGGTTCAGCGAAGGCGTCACCTTCATCAACCCGCGCAAGCAATAAAGGAGGGCAGAACAATGGCTATCACTTTTGAAGGATATGAAAGAAGGATCAAGAAGATCAATGCTACCCTCGCTCAGTACGGCATCGCTTCCCTCGAAGAAGCGCGTGACATCTGCCTGAAAGCGGGCATCGACGTAGAATCGATCGTGAAGGGCGTCCAGCCCATCGCTTTCGAGAACGCCGTTTGGGCGTATACCGTCGGCGCCGCCATCGCTCTCAAGAAGGGCACCAAGAAAGCCGCAGACGCCGCCGAAGACATCGGTATCGGTCTGCAGTCGTTCTGCATCCCCGGTTCCGTTGCGGATCAGCGTCAGGTCGGTCTCGGCCACGGCAATCTCGCCGCGATGCTTCTCCGTGAGGAGACCGCGTGCTTCGCGTTCCTCGCGGGTCACGAGTCTTTCGCCGCGGCGGAAGGCGCTATCGGCATCGCCAAGACCGCGAATAAGGTCCGTAAGAACCCGCTTCGCGTCATCCTGAACGGTCTCGGCAAGGACGCCGCGTTCATCATCAGCCGTATCAATGGTTTCACTTACGTGCAGACCAAGTACGACTATTACACCGGCGAATTAAAGATCGTCAAGGAGACCGCTTATAGCGACGGCGAGCGTAGCAAGGTCCGTTGCTACGGCGCGGATGACGTCAGCGAAGGCGTCGCTATCATGAGGCACGAGGGCGTGGATGTCAGTATCACCGGTAACAGCACGAACCCCACTCGTTTCCAACATCCCGTCGCTGGCACCTACAAGAAGTGGTGCGTCGATAACGGCAAGAAGTATTTCTCCGTTGCTTCCGGCGGTGGCACGGGCAGAACGCTTCACCCGGATAACATGGCGGCAGGCCCCGCCAGCTACGGCATGACCGATACGATGGGCAGAATGCACAGCGACGCTCAGTTCGCAGGCTCCTCCTCCGTCCCCGCACACGTGGAGATGATGGGTCTTATCGGCATGGGTAATAACCCGATGGTCGGCGCGTCCGTTGCTCTGGCTGTGGCGGTCGAAGAGGCGCAAAAGTAATCACTTAAAAGGTTGGGCGCGGTGCGGAAGCATCGCGCCTCTTTTTATGCGGGCGGGATTGACATTCGGATGGTGAAATGGTAGGATAGGGATATGGATAATAACGTTGTGACGATGGAACAAGCCGTAGATCTCTGCAATCGGGCGGGGATGCGCTTCTTGAGCTTCGCCAAGAAGGCGGAGAAGGGCATTGCCGTGGACGAGACCGAGGTCAAGCACGATATGTTCCTCCTCTATCTCGAGGCGGCGAAGAGCGGACACCCGCGCGCCCTCTATAATCTCGCGCTCTCGTACCATTTCGGCATGGGCGTCGGCGTGGATCACGATCTCGCATTCGAATACTATACTCGTGCGGCAGACAAAGGGTATTCCGATGCCATCGTATATCTTGCCAAGATGTACGCCATCGGTGAGGGAGTCGCTCCGTCCAAAGAGAAGTCGGATGAACTCTTGGAGCAGGCGGCAGAGAAGGGGAATCCCGTCGCTTGTTTTATTCTCGGGGGACACGCCGCCAACGATAAAGATTCCGAACGCGCCCTTTCTTATTTCCGCAAGGCGGCTGCCTCGCATCGCAATTACAACTATTGCACCTCGATGGAGGACGCACAGAGCGGCAAAGACTATGAGAGCGTGCGTGACGGCGTGGGCAGGAGCCTCTCCAAATGCCTCTTTTTCGCCGCGTATCTCACAGTCCTCGTTCTCCGCGTCAAAGAGGATTATCCCGCCGCGGTCGAATGGTTGAAAATCGCCCTCAACGAGTGCGAGATGCCGGAGGCGCTCATCGTCCTCGCTCACGTTTATACCTATGGGGAAGGAGCGGAGCAGAATTTCGAGGAAGCGGAGCGCTATGTCAAGATGGCGGAAGAGATCGGACTGCACGGCGCCTCGGATGCTCGCGACGATCTCGAGGAAGTCCGTGCCCGTAAAAACGCTCTCGACGGGAATAAATAGTTCAACTCATTGGAAGGTAAAAAAAGAAGGTCGACACGATGTCGACCTTTTTGGTACCCCGTAAGGGGTTCGAACCCTTGATACCGGCGTGAGAGGCCAGCGTCCTAGACCACTAGACTAACGAGGCATATTCAATAGAACATTATTTACTATATCAAAACGAAAAAGGTTTTGCAAGTGTTTTTTTGCCGATTTCGGATTTTTCTCTGTCATTATGCGGCGCGCGGGCGTATTTTCACTTTTTTATTGATAAACGTCGCCGTTTCGTGTATGATTATATTTGATAAATCCATCGAGGTGCCACTATGAAATACTTGATCGATCCGCGCCTGAAACAGGGCAAAGCCAACCTGCATTGTCACACCTGTCTTTCTGACGGCACGCTTACTCCGCAAGAGGTCAAAGAGCGCTATATGGCGCATGGCTACGACATCGTTGCCTATTCCGATCACGAGATATTGCATGATAATTCCTATCTGACGGATGAGAATTTCGTCGCGCTCACCGCGGTGGAGTATTCCGTCAACGATCCCGCGCCCTATTGGCGGGATGAGAAGTGCTTTCATTTCAACCTCTTTTCGCACGATCCCCACAATACCTTCCACGTCGGCAGTTCGGAGCGGAATGCGGGCAGGTATTTTGCTCGTTTTAAGGACGAATTCCGCTGTGACGGCTACGATCGTGTCTTCACGAAAGAGTGTGTGAACGAGGTCATTCGTCGCGCGAGGGAAGCGGGCTTCCTCGTTCAGCTCAATCACCCGAATTGGTCATTAAATACCCGCGAGGACTATATGATGCTCGACGGGCTGTGGGGCTTGGAGATCCTGAATTATTGCACCGAGCTCGAGACGGGCACCGAGTATTGCCCCATCATCTATGAGGATATGCTGAATCACGGCAAGCGCCTTTTCTGCACGATGGGGGATGATAACCATAATGACGGCGGGAGGGACTTCGGCTCCTACGGCGGCGTCACCTATATCCTCGTCGACACTCTCACGTACGACAACGTTTTCGCTTCGCTCGAAAAGGGCAACTTCTATTGTTCCTCCGGTCCTCGCATCCGTTCTCTCGCCATTGACGGCGACCGTGTCATTCTGGAATGCGACCCTGCGATGAATGTCGTCCTCACTTCGAAAAACAGGCGTTTTAAGAACGTCTTCGGCGAGGGACTCACGCACGTTGAATTCGATCTCGACAAAGACTGTGAGTATTTCCGCATCACGGTCATGGATGATAAAGGCGGTCGCGCGAACACAAACGCCTATTTCGAGTCGGACTTCCGCGATTGACCCATTTACGCCGGTTTTCTGTCTTAAAGCGCCCCCATGGGGCGTTTTTTGTTTGTTTTACACAAAAAAATGCGCCAAACGGTATTGACGCGTAACGGATAATATTGTATGATATAATAAATAATTGTTTCGTAAATTTGACGAAACGCGGAGGGAAGGGCGAAAGCCGACTATGGTCTATTATATCGCAGCGGTCTTGGTCTCGATCGCATTATACACGACGGGACTCCTATGTATGAAATATTTGGTCAAATATCGCAAGATCAGTGATATTGATTTTCCCTCGCTTATCTTCATTCTGTATTTCATTGAGATCGTGCTTCTTCTCGTCGATGTCGGGTTTAAAGATTGGAGTTATCTGACCTTATTGCCCCTTGGGAACGTCGGTCCCTTTATGTTCTTCACGCTCCCGTTCTATTTCCTTCTTCCGAAAAAAGCGCGCAAATTCGCCCTGACCATCGTGGCGCTTCTTTCGCCCGCGATGCTCGTTTACGGCATCATGCGTGGCGTTGCTTTGGTCGTTGCGGGCACGAAAGCGTATGCTTCCTACGTGCTCGATATCCTCTGTCACGTGGTCTTCGCGGTGTATGGCATTTATCTCGTTCGCAGCGAGCAGGTGGATCTCGACGTCAAGCGCAGTCTGATCTCGGGCGGCATCCTTCTCGGCGTCTCGGTCTTGATGCTCATCCTGAATGCCATCTTCAAAACGTCTTTCTTCGGTCTCTCCGTTTACGGGAACCATAACCTCTATAATATCATCTTCCTGAAGAGCGCCGTTCTCTCGATCTTCGTCTATTTCATCGCGCTCGCCGCCTTGATGACAGTCGGCTATTTCTTCCAGAAGTATCTCGCCGTTGCGTCCAAAGCTCTTTTCGGTGATGCGAAAAATGTTTCTCCCGAGGCTGAGGATCCCGACGAGGGAGAGCAGGGCTGACGCCTGTTTTCGATACCTGCACTTACATTCCGTATAAATCTACGTCCGTTGCTTGCTTTCGCGCGCGAGCAATGTTATCATATATTTATCAATATTTAGGAGTACCACACTATGAACGTAATGGACACCCTGCGTGAGAGAGGATTCATCAAACAGACCGTTTTCGAAGAGGACCTGTATAAGCTCCTCGGTTCGGAAAAGGTCAGCTTTTATATCGGGTTCGATCCCACCGCCGACAGCTTGCACGTCGGGCACTATCTCGCGATGATGGCGATGAGCCATATGCAGAGAGCAGGGCACCGTCCCATCGTCCTCATCGGTGGCGGCACGGGCATGGTGGGTGATCCCTCGGGTCGTACCGATATGCGCAATATGCTCACCGCTGAGACCGTACAGCATAACTGCGAATGTTTTAAGAAACAGATGAGCCGCTTCTTCTCCTTCGAAGGGGATAATGCCGCCATCATGGTGAATAACGGCGATTGGCTCCTGAACCTCAATTACGTGGACTTCCTGCGTGACATCGGCGCGCTCTTCAGCGTCAATCGTATGCTCACCGCGGAATGTTATAAGAACCGTATGGAGAAAGGTCTCACGTTCCTCGAGTTCAACTATATGCTCATGCAGAGCTACGACTTCCTCGTCCTGTTCCAGAAATACGGCTGCGTGTTGGAATGCGGCGGCGACGATCAATGGAGCAATATGCTCGCGGGCGCCGATCTCATTCGTCGTAAAGAGGGGAAGGACGCTTTCGCCATGACCTTCCCGCTTCTCACGAACAGTGAAGGGAAGAAGATGGGCAAGACCGCGTCCGGCGCCGTGTGGCTCTCCGCGGAGAAGACCTCGCCCTATGATTTCTACCAGTATTGGAGAAACGTCGAGGACAGCGAAGTCGCGAAATGCATGAAACTCCTGACTTTTATGCCGCTTGACGAGATCGCGGAGATGACCGCGCATCAGGACGAGCGTATCAATGCCGCGAAAGAGCGCCTCGCCTACGAGATCACGAAGATCGTCCACGGCGAAGAGGTCGCAGATGAGGTCGTCAGGAAGGTCAAGGCGGCTTTCTCGGGCGACGCGGAGAATATGCCCCAAGCCGAGATTGCACGTGAGAATACGAAGGTCATCGACATTCTTTTCGCCGTCGGCTTCGCGCCCAGTAAGAGCGAGGCGCGCAGACTCATCCAAGGCGGCGCCGTCTCCGTGGACGGGGTCAAGGTCACCGATCTCGCGGCGGAAGTCACCGACAGTCAGCTCGCGAATGGGTTCGTTCT
>JAFTBD010000144.1 GCA_017455385.1 Clostridia bacterium | reverse complement strand
GTGCCCATCATCGGGCTTTTCCTCGGCAAGAAGAGCGGCGTCATCATCTGGATCTCCGTCGCGCTCGGGGTCGTAGGACTGTATTTTATCTGCGTGAAAGATTCTTTCACCATCAATACCGGCGACCTCTGTTTGATCGGTTGTGCGGTGGCGTACGCGGGACATATCACCATAGTGGATAAATACGCCGCGAAGACCGACAATATCGCCCTCAGCGCCATGCAATTTCTGGTATGCGGCGTGCTCTCCGCCATCGTCGCGCTCATCTTCGAGCGGAGCACCTTCTCGATGGACGTCATCCTGTCCTACTACCTCTCTTTCCTCTATATGGGCATCTGCTCCTGCGGCATCGCCTACACCTTGCAGATCGTGGGACAGAAGAATACGAACCCCGCCGCGGCGTCCATCATCATGAGTTTCGAGTCCTGTTTCTCGGTGCTCGGCGGGTTCCTGTTGCTCGGCGAGAGGATGTCGACGCGCGAATGGATCGGCATCGCCATCATGTTCGCCGCCATCCTGCTGACCGAGTCGAAAGAGCTCTTCACCAAGAGCCCCAAGCCTGAGGCTTGAGCAGGCATTCCCAACATTCCCCGTCTTGACGAAACGGGGCGGATATGATATAGTAACTGTGGTATCTCTATGAAACGTTTTCTGAGCTTTTTAATGATAACGGCGATGATCGCGAGCCTGCTGCTCGGCGTCTTTGCCTGCAAGGAAACGCCCGAGGAGCTCCCCCCCGTGGACGTTGACAGTCTCGCCGCGGAAGTGGTGACTGCCGCGCTTCCCAATGGTGAAGATAACGAAGCGATCAAGACCGATCTCCTGCGTTATATGACGAAAGCGGAGGTCGAGAAAGCGGACGTCGTCGCCATCCTGCTCGCTTTCAAAGAGCACGCGGACGAGATCGGCGCTCTCCTTACGGCGCTCCACACCGAAGAATTCGACGATACGGCGAAAGGTGAGATCGCGGACGCCCTCGCCCTCGTCGCCACCGCCGTCAGCGCGGACGTCGCGGGCGACCTCTATTACGCCGTGGCGAGCGACCTCGAAAGCGACCTGCCCTACACCCTCTCTGACTGTCGCAAAGTCGCCACCCTTTATTTCACATTCTACCGCGAGATCGAGGGATACTCTTTCACCGACCTAATGAAGGGCGACCTCAAAGGTCTCGGCGAGCGTGAGATCCATACCCTGCTCGTCTCCCTTGCGTCCTCCTTGCGCGCGGTCAAAGGACTCTCTGCCGACAGCAAAGCATATTTGATGGAGAAGGCGCTCCTCTTGTCCGATGGCATCGAAGGAACGAGCGGCATATCACAAGAAGACGCCACTGCGCTCAAGACATATATCGACAGGTTCGTCACCCTCTTCTTCGACGGATATGAGCCATTCGTATCTTATGGGGCGGCATTCGCCGCGAACGCTTCGGCGGAGACCTTCCTCGGCGTCACGTATGCGCGCGAAGAGACCACCGTCTATTACGGCTATGACTATGATACGTGGGAGATGACAGTCCTCACGGAAGAGGAATACGAGAGTTACCTCGCCACGAAAGAAGGCTACGACACCGCTTTCCCCGTGGAAGAAATGGCGGAAGGCTATTACGAGAACGGCACTTTCCACTCTCTCTCCAAGAGCGACATCGCCCTCGCAAAGAAAGCGGGGCTCCTCCGCATCGTACACGCGGCGTACGCCGCCCTTTCGGATGAGGAGAAAGTTGCCTTCAAAACGCATACGGAAGCACTCCTCTCCTTCGCCGCGGAAGACGAAGCGATGACCGCCGCCCTCTTCGGCGTACGGCTGTCCGAGACGCCCTCGAATGAAAGCATCATTTCCTTCGACGAATTGATGACCGTCCTCTCCGCGTTCGCGGACTTCGATTCAAGAAGCGGTATCACCGACGAAGAACGCACCGCCGCCACGGCGGCAGTCAACGCCTTTAGCGACTATATGCGCGGATACTTCCCGCACCTATTTTAATTCGGAATCCGGAACGAAACGCTACGCTTTAATTCGGAATTCGGAATGAAGGTTGCGCTGCGCGAAATATATAAATGTCATACTGAGCCGTTGAGCGGACGCGAAACGTGCCGAAGTATCCCATCCGCTTTTCTATATAGGAATACCCGAATGAGAGCGGAGATGGGGTGGGAGCACGTTGCGCTTGCAAACTGGTGAGCAAGCGTTTAGGCGGAGCACCCTATGAACGCTCGTTAAAGCGCGAACGAGACGAACGTCTCGGAGCGAGCAAGCGAGGCGTCTGCCATAGTCGCGTTAGAG
>JAFTBD010000143.1 GCA_017455385.1 Clostridia bacterium | reverse complement strand
GACAGCAACAATAAGGAGATATTCCTTGCGGGATCTTCCACGGGCTATGCCACGCTGACGCCGACGACGAATCCCGCTCTGCGCTCGCTGTCTTTCAATTTCGCCGAGACGACGGTGAAGAGCATCGTCATCATCGCGCAGGCAGGGGATAATGCGAATCTATTCGCGGATAATATCTACCTGTCCAAGTGTACGCTATCGTAAACTTCCGCCTTCGAGCGGTAAAATAAAACTACAAAGGGGAACAACATATGGCAAAGATCATCGGGGAAGCACTTCCCAATATACCTTGGCAAGAGCCGACGGGCGACGCACCCGTCTGGAGATATACGGGCAATCCCATCATCAAGCGGAATCCCGTCACAAACGTCACGCGCATCTTCAATAGCGCCGTGGTGCCCTTCAAAGGCGGCTTCGCGGGCGTCTTCCGCGCGGAGACGAATAACGGCATCCCGTATCTTTATTTCGGCAAGAGCGACGACGGCATTCATTTCACCTTCTCGATAGAGCGCATCGTATTCCATCAAAAAGACGGCGACGCCTATAAGTTCGAGTACGCCTACGATCCCCGCGTCGTCAAGGTGGAGGATGCTTACTACGTCATTTGGTGCGACGGGCAACATGGGCTCCCCGTCCTCGCCCTCGGCAAGACGACGGATTTCGAGCATTTCGAGCTTGTGTCCCATCCCTTCCTGCCTTTCAATCGCAACGGCGTTCTCTTCCCGCGCAAGATAAACGGCAAATATTATCTCTTGTCCCGTCCCTCGGACAACGGGCATACGCCCTTCGGCGACATCTATATCTCCGAGAGTCCCGACCTCACGTATTGGGGCAATCACAGCCTTTTGATGACGCGCGGCTACGAGTGGTGGCAGGGGCTGAAGATCGGGGCAGGGTGCGCTCCCATCGAGACGGACGAGGGCTGGCTCCTCTTTTATCACGGCGCGACGCAGACCTGTAACGGCTACGTTTACAGCATGGGCGCGGTCATTTTGGACAGAGATGACCCGCGCAAGGTCAAATATCGTTGCGGCAACTTCATTCTGACCCCGGAAGCGGAGTACGAGACGAATGGTTTCGTGCCCAATGTGGTCTTCCCGTGTTCGGCGCTCACCGACGCGGCGACAGGGCGCATCGCGATCTATTACGGCGGCGCGGATACAGTTGTGGGACTTGCCTTCACGACTATTGACAAAATAGTGGATTATATTATAAAATTTAAAAGATAAGGCTTTTTCATCGACGGACGACAAAAAGGAATAGGTTTTTAAGGGATGAATAGGAAACTGATAATTGATAGAAACAGTCCGCTGAATGATTTCGGGGGGAGAGTGAAGAAGTCGAGATACTTGCTTCTCATGATCATTCCCGCCATCATTTATTACATCGTTTTCTGCTACGTGCCGATGTATGGCATCTTGATCGCTTTCAAGAAATATCTGCCGAATTCCGGCATTATCGGCAGTCCGTGGGCAGGGGGCGACGGCCTCGGCAACTTCAAGTACATATTCGAGTCGGACGGGTTCTGGCAGGTTCTGCGCAATACGATCTTGATCGGTCTCGGCAAGATCATCATCAGCTTCGTCGCGGCGCTCCTCGTCGCCTTGCTGATCAATGAGATCCGCCTTCGCTTCTTCAAGAAGACTGTGCAGACCATCGTCACTTTCCCGCACTTCCTGTCCTGGGTCCTCGTGGGCGGTCTCGTCGCAAATATATTCAGTCAGGCGGGTATCATCAATAATACCATCGCCGCGCTCGGAGGGGAGAGGATCCAATTCTTGGCGGACGACGGCGTCTTCATCTCCCTCATTTTCGGATCCGACGTGTGGAAAGAAGCAGGTTGGAGCAGTATCATTTATCTCGCCACGATGGCAGGCATCTCGCCCGAGCTGTATGAGGCGGCGGATATCGACGGCGCCACTCGTTTACAGAAGATAAAAAATATCACGCTCCCCGCCATCAAGCCCACGGCGATCCTTCTTTTGATCCTTTCCGTCGGCGGCATCCTTTCCGCCGGTTTCGACCAGATCTTCAATATGTATAATACGCAGGTCTACGACGTAGCGGATATCCTCGATACGTACATTTACCGCACCACCTTCCGTGAGCGTGTGAATGCGGGTATCGGCGCCTCCGTCGGCTTATTTAAGTCCGTTGTTTCTTTCATCCTCGTCATCTTCGTGGATAGGATAGCGAAACTCAGCGGCGAGAGAGGTATCATATGAGAAAGTTCGAGAACATCAGTTATATGCCCCTTCGCCCGAAGGGGAGCACATTCGATAAACGCGTCGGCACGATGGACTGGGTCATCTTCGCCATCCTCTTCCTGTATGCGCTCATCATCATCTATCCTTTCTATAATGCGCTCCTTATCTCCATCTCTCCCGAGAGGATCTATCTGAATACGCCTTTCCTTCTCTATCCGAAAGAGATCACGATGGATAACTACGCCACCGTTTTCAGCAGCACGATGCTGTGGTCGGGCGTCAAGATCACCTTGATCCTTCTTTTCCTCGGCACGGCGTATCAATTATTCTTCACCGTCATCACGGGCTACGCCTTGTCGCGTAATAAGTGGGTAGGGAAGAATTTCGTTATGAATATGATCCTCGTCACGATGTTCTTCGGCGGCGGACTCATCCCGTATTTCTTCCTTATAAAGAATCTCGGGCTTTATAATACCCTGTGGGTCATGATCATCCCGGGCGCTATCGACACCTACAATATGCTCCTGATGAGGAACTATTTCGCGTCCCTCCCGCCCGATCTCGAGGAATCGGCGAAGATAGACGGCGCGAATGACATCCAGATCTTCTTCAAGGTGTATCTGCCGATGTCCCTGCCGATGCTCGCGACCATCGGACTCTTCTTTGCGGTCGGTAACTGGAACAGTTGGTATAACGGTATGCTTTTCGTCGAGACCCAGTCTTTGAAACCCTTGCAGCTCGTCCTGCGTGAGATGATCACCACGAGCGCGAGCTCGGTGGAGACCTTGGGGCAGAAGGCGACCTATTCCGAAGGCTTGACGATGGCGAGCGTCTTCTTCTCCATCGTTCCGATGATGTGTTTCTATCCCTTCTTACAGAAGTTCTTTGTCAAGGGCTTGGTAGTGGGTGCTATAAAAGGTTAATAAACGGAGGTAAATATGAAAAAAGTTTTGCTCATCATTCTCGCGCTTTCCATCGCGCTCAGTTGCGCAGTCGGCTTTGCGGCGTGTAACCGCAATAAAGACGATGAGAGCGTCATCACCATCAGGAACTTGTATTTCAATGACTGGAACGGTGAGGACGACTATACCGCCATGCTCGAGGAGATGTTCGACACGAAGTTCAAAGTGTCGTCTTATTCTTGGGCGGACTGGAGCACGCAGGTGTCTTCCAGCTGGCAGAGCAATTCGCTCCCGAATGTCTTCCAGGACGACATTGACAGCTATAACTTCGCGAATACCTATCTCGCGTACGTCGAAGACGGCAGCGTGAAGGCGCTCCCGGACGATCTCAGCCCGTGGCCGAATGTGAAGAAGCTCGTGGAGAGCGTCGCCGACATCAAGCACTTCAAGGTGGATGGCAAGCTTTACGGTATCCCCGTCGCCAAGAATATCAACGGCAACGTCGCGGAGTTCACCCCGTTTACCTACGTGTACCGTCGCGATTGGGCGAAGGAACTCAAAGAGCAGGGCAAGCTTAACATCGAAGTGGACGACGATTATACTTGGACGGAGTTTACGGCGCTCCTCAAGGCATTCTATGATAATAAATGTCAAAGCGGTAACGTCTACGCGCTCGCGGACGTCGAATGGGGCTTCCCCTCCATCATCAATTTCTATAAAGACGCGCCGCACTGCTTCACTTATAACAGCACCAAGACGGAGGTCGTCTCGAATTACGCCACCGACAACTATGTGAATGGTCTCAAACAGGCGAAAGCGTGGGTGGAAAACGGTTATTACGGTTATGATCAGTTCCGTTCCAATGACGGTGATGCGAATAAGGTCTACTACGGCGGACGTATCGGCGTCTTCTATGAGAACCTCTCTCTGACGAATTACACCACTCTCCGCAAGAATATCCAGGAGACCAGCACCCGCAGGCTCTCCAAAGAAGAGCTTGACGATAAGACAGCGATCATGAAGGTCTCCGGTCCGGACGGCAAATACGCTCTCGAAGGGCAGGAGGATTGGTTCTCCATGACCTTCTTCTCCTCCAAGATCTCGGACGAGAAGATGGAGAAGATCCTCTCCATCATGGATTATCTCCTCTCGGAAGAGGGCACTCTCTTCGGTCTCTACGGCGTGGAGGGTCACGACTACGAGAAGGTCGAGATCACCGCGGACAGCATCCAAGGCGACGATGAATACAGTGATTACAATTACGTTTGGAAAGACGGCGTGGGCATCAAGCTCCTCAGCTGGACCAAGAGCGAGGGCACCAATCAGTACGTCAATCCCTACAACGGCGCGCGTTATCTCCGTTATATGTGCACGCTCGGGTATGACATCATTGATAAAGACCCGCTGACCGACACCTCCGCATATCCTATCTTAAAGGATTGGGAAGACTTTATGCTGGCACAGCAAGAGGCGGGGAACCTCCGCATTCTGAAAGAACCCGCAGAGGTCAAATGGCTCTCCACGCCCACCAAGGCCGATCGTGCGGGCGGCGTGCTCGAAGCGGCGAACAAGAGCGTCCAAGACTACCTCTATAATTCCGGCTATACCTTGGATCAATATAAGAATGAAGTTTCGAAAGGCACTTGGGAAACGATGTTGGGCGAGATCAACAGAGCGCTTGGTCTCAAATAAGGAAGTATGAAGAAAATAATTGCGATATTGTTATTATTGATCCTCATTATGAGCGTCCTCGCAGCCTGCCATGAAGAAGCGGAATACACCGGTGAAGTGGTCTTCGCCAAGAACCGTGTCGTGTCCCTGTCTTTCGATGGTCTCGGCGTGGAGTGGGGCACCTATGAGGACACCAAAAAAACGGTAAAAGGTTCGTGGGATAGGGTGCTGACCGCCGTCGAGCGGTTGGATCCCGCCCTCGTCCGCTGTATGACCAATCTCGATTGGTTCGTCACCGACTTCAATAAGAACGGCACGCCGGACGATTATTCGGACGACACCTGGAGCTACAATTTCAATAACAAGCAGATGGTGAATGCCTGTGACGTGCTCGATTACTGCCAAGCGCACGGCGTCAAGGTCGCTTTCGGCGTGTGGAACGTCATCGGCGACGCGAATCAGAAGAAGGACGAATTCGGCATGATCCCGAATGCCACCGCCGATCCCCGTTGGGCGAAGATGTGCGCGGACCTGATGGATTACCTCATTAAGGTCAAAGGCTACACCTGTATCTGCTGGTTCGTGAATACCAACGAGCCGAATGTCACGGGAAATGAGGGTAGCTCCAAGAATTACTATAATACCTATGACAAGTGGGAGCAGGGGGTCAGGAACGTTCGCGCCGCTTTCGACTCCATCGGTCTCACCGATCTCGACATCATCGGCGGTGATACGACGGGTATCGCAGGGTGCGAGCTGTACCTGCCGAAGATCGCGTCTAACCTCGCGGACGTCGTGAACAACTACGGCATCCATATGTACGTCACGCAGATGACCATCGAGAAGGGCACCTACAAGGACACCATCGCCTCCCTCTACGGTCAGACGCGCAAGAAGGACGAGGCGCTCGGCAAGACCAAACAGATGTATATCTGGGAAGCGGGTCTCTATACCGGTAAGAATGACGTCACCGACTGTCAGGCGCTCATCCGCAACTACGAATACGGCTACCTGATGGCGGATTACACCGTGCAGAGCATCCTCGGCGGCATCAACGGTCTCGTGTATTGGGATCTCGATGACGCGATGCACTTTATGTACGGCGCATCGGGCGCCACGGCGAAAGAGTGGGGTATGTTCTCCACCCTCGCGGCCGCGTCCGCGAAGATGCAGGAGTACCGTCCTTGGTATCATTCCTCCGTGCTTCTCACCAATCTCTTCCGTCCGGGCAACGTCCTTTACGATGCGGGCGGTCTCTCGGAGGGGATGCGCGTCTTGTCCACCGTGGACAAGGATCGCACGAAGGGCGGCTATATCGTCCTCAACAGCTCCTCGAAAGCCGTGAAAGGTGAGTTCGTCCTCGAAGAAGAGGTAAAAGACAGCGGTAAACTCTATATCTACGTCTATAATAAAGCGAGTTTGAAACTCGGCTCGGACGGTTTCGTCGTTCCGAATTACGTCGTGGACGGCAATCTGAATAAGAGGACCGAGATCACGGTCCCCGCGAAGAGCTTCGTCGTGGTGTCGAGCGAAAGGCTGTAAGGAGGGGAAACGATGAGAAAGACAGTATTTATCGTAGTTATATTGCTCCTTGCCGCATTTGCTCTCTTCGCTTGCACCGAAGCGGATGCAGGCTCTTTCGGCAGCAATAACGTCACCTATCCCGAAGTGTCGGGCGCGCTCGGGGAGTTCTCCGCCTTGGCGCCGACCGTCGGCTATGAGACCCTCACCGTGCCGACCTTCTCTTGGGAGGCTTCCGCAAATGCGGAATACTACGAGCTCGAGGTCACCACGGGAGAATTCACGGATGACGACACTTCTTATTTCAAGAAGAGCGGCATCATCACCACGGAGTACAACATCGGCGCCGCGCTGAAGATCAAGGATACCACCTATTATTGGCGCGTGACCGCCATCGGGAATTCCAGAAAGAAGATCTGCAAGCAAGAAGTGATGAACTTCTATTACAAGGCGAACGTTCAAGAACAGATCGAGATGGATGTCATCCATACCGACGAATGGACTCGCCACAAGGACGGTTCCGTCGCTTCCGTCGCGGTGGATAAGAAGGACTTCTTCGGAACGGGCAGAGACTCCCTCGTCATCACCTTCGTCGAAGAGGATACGAACCAAGGCGAGGGCTATGAGATGTCCGACGGTTGGGTCGTCTTTACCCACAGCGAAGACATCGAGCTTTACGGCGTGGACGCCTTCTATTTCAATTTCTATTACGCAGGCGACGACGCGGAGGTCTATTTCCGCGTGGTGGACGAGGACAACGAGTATTGGGAGGCTCCCATCAAACTCGCGAATAATGCCAAGCAGACCATCATCATCCATAAGGATGAGTTCAATCTGCATACCAAAGATACCACCATCGCGAACCGCAAATTCGACTTCCATAACCTCAAGAGTTTCGAGATCGTCTTCGAGCATTCTTTCGGCGACGGCATCGCGTATTTCAGCGACCTCAGGGTCATCACGTACGAGAAATATGCGCCGCTCTTCATCTCGTCTCTTGACTTCAACGACTATAAAGCGGGCATCAAGTACGAGAATTATAATTTCGGCACCGAAGTTTCGGAGGACGGCTCCGCGCTGACTTATAGTTTCAGCGGCACAGCGAATGAGAATAACGCGAAGGGGATCCAAGGCTACGGCTTCGTGAAGATGCCGCTCACCACACAGCAGGCGGTGCAGGATCAGCCCGAAGTGAATGTCAACGGCGTGATCCTCAGCAGGGGAGACGCTTTCAAAATGAAGGTGAAGCTGAATGATAACCACCTCTCGGGCAGTCATACGATCTGCATCCGTCTCATCGAAGAGGACGGCGACCGTTGGTCTTATCAACAGCCGGTCAGTTCGCTTCCCGAAGACGGCATCCTCCTCATCCCCTATACGGCATTCACGATGTCGGAGTTCGGCGGCGACGGTTTCCGCCAGTTCTACGGCATCAAAGAGATGCAGTTCGGCGTCATCAATAACGTCTATACGACGAGCCGCATCACCATCTCGGACGTTTCCGTCGTCTCCATAGCGGCAGAGCTCGCGAAAGAGGAGAAGGTGATGTATCACGCCGACGTCAAGGAAGACGGTATGATCGAGGACTTCGAGGGCTACGGCAATTCCGTCGAGATGTATTACACGTGGGAGATGTCCTCCACGAATAAGGACGAGGCGATGGCGCTCGACTCCACGAATGCCCTCGGCATGAAGAATTCCTGCGGTATGTTCTATTACAAGACGAATATGGGCGAGGCGGAGTATTTCATCTCCATCGACGCCATCGAGGACAATCCCTATAACGCCGTCGAGTTCTATGCGAAAGATTTCTCTGTCAAGAAAGTGCAGAAAGACGATGGTTCGTGGGAGAATGTCACCGTCCAAGCCAAGGTCGTCGTGTATCTCATGACGGATAACGGCGTGGTCTATTCCTTCCCGCAGCAAGAGCTCGGCGAGCCGACGGTCTATCTCGCAGGCAGCAACGGCGTCAGCGCGGTCACGGATGAATGGCGTTATTATAAGATACCTTTCTCCGCGTTCTCTCGTCTTCCCGACTACAAGAAAGGTTCCGCGACCGTCGATCCCGATCATATCGTGAAGATCGGCTTCGGCATTTCGGATAAGGTCAATCATTTCCATAATGATAAAGACTACGTGACGGGTAGCGCGGTGGCTTTCGATAATATCCGCTTCATCGTCGCAGAGAAGGCGGTCTTCGACACGTTGGAGACCAAGCTCAAGCCCTCTTCGGGGAATCCGAACCTTACCGTCGTGGATGACTTCGATTCGAATATCCTCCGTTGGGAGCCCAAGGCGGGGCAGGAGAGCTGGGTGAACCCCGAGCTCACCAATGAGGTGACGGCAAGCGGCTCGGGTTACAGCCTCGCGCTCCCCTACAAGAGCGGCATGGACGCCACCTATAGCTCCACCATCTTCGTGGACGAGTCTGTCGAGGCGCAGGGCATTCGCTTCTTGATGAAAGCGACGCAGGCTTCGGATATCATGCCGCAGGTGTCTTTCGTCATTTACCTGAAAGACGGCACGAAGTACCAGTACGACCTCCAAGACGGCGAAGGGACGAAAACGCCTGTCAGTTCCGAGTGGACGTATTATACCATCGGTTTGAATAAGTTCACGAAAGATAATGCGGGTACGCAAGCGTTCAATATTGGCGACGTGGCGAACATCTCCCAGATCACCCTCGCACTCAAGAGATACAACGTAGACCTGTGGAGAAGCGGCAAATTGTATATCGACGAGATCGTTCTCGACAAATCGATCGCACTTGACGCCAATACGAGCACGCCCTATGCGGCATAAAAAACTACAGAGAAGGACAGAAAAAATGATCAAACTGAATAAATACGACGGCAACCCCATATTGAAAGCGCAAGGCGACAGCTGGGAAGGACTCTGCGTCCTGAATCCCGCCGTCATCTATGATGAGGAGAGCGGAGAGTTCAAGATGCTTTATCGTGCGGCGGGCAACGACCTCACGCACCACATCTATCTCGGTCTCGCGACGAGCAAGGACGGCTTCACCT
>JAFTBD010000142.1 GCA_017455385.1 Clostridia bacterium | reverse complement strand
TGAGATATTTCGACTGTACACAAGATGACAGTCTGTAATTTGTCATCCCGAGCTCGCCGAGGGATCTCCACCTTGTCTATAATCGGATGAGATACTTCGGCTTGCTCGCTTCACTCGCGGCTCAATATGACGAAATACTGAATGTCGCGTAGCGTCACCTCCATTGCCGCAGGCAACATCGTTCGCGCAGCGAAAAAAGCGCCCCGCAGGGCGCTTTTTATGCTTCTCTTCTCTTGTGCAGGAAATATCCTATCGTGATCCCTGCCGCGATGACGACGACGGCGATCACACAGCCGATCCATATCTCTTTTCCCGCGACGTCCGCCTGCTGTAATATCGTCACGCGGTCGGTCAGCCAGTAGTCGGCGAGGTCCACGTCATCCAGTTTCAGCATGGCAGAGAGGAGAGAGATCAGGAGCCCGACGATGAGCGGTCCGAAGATGGAGATGGCGATGGAGCCGCCCGTTTTCTGTAGGGAGACCGCCACCGCGAAATAGATGGTGAAATACGCCACGAGACAGAGTGCGATGGCGAGGAGGGAGCCGACGTAATTCTTGCCCGCCGTGCCGATGCCGTCGAAGAAGGTGGCGCCGATGAGCAGGGAGAAGAGGGCGGTCACCGCGATGAAAATGATGCTCCCGACGAAGGTGACGACGTATTTCGCCACGTAGACCTCCGTGCGGGTGTAGCCACGGGCATATATGTTCTTGATGATGTCGCCCGCGTAGTCCTCGGTGGCGAAGAGGGCGACGAAAATGGCGAGGAGGGTCGTGACGTTGCTTGAGCCGATGCCCTTCATCATCGAGAGCGCGGTGGGCGCCATCATATTGACGGTCACTCCCTCGGGGAGCTCCTCCGTGTTGATCGCGTTCAGCATGATCTTGCTGGTAGCGGCGGTGATGAGGATCAGCGCCAGCGATATCAAGATGCAGATATAGAATGCTTTCGCCCGAAATAGGCGACGAAATTCGAGTTCCAGTACGTTCTTCATATCAATTCCCCAACCTTTGGATGAAATAATCCTCGAAATCATTGTTTTGCACGGTCAATTCGGACACTTTCACGCCGCCCGTCACGAGGAGCTCATTCACTTCCGCGGAGCACGCCGAGTCCGCTTGCAAGAGCAGGACGTTCCCCTTGACGCTGTAGGTCCCGAAGCCGTGCGCGGTCAGGATAGCTTCCGCCTTCTCGGGGGCGTCCACCGCGATGCGGATGCCTTGGGTGCATTGGCGTGTGATCTCCTCCGCCGACGCCTCGTCGATGAGATGTCCGTTATTGATGATGCCGTAAGAGGTCGCGATCTTGCCGAGCTCGTCAAGGAGGTGGCTGGAGATCAGGAAAGTCACGCCTTTCTCGTGATTCAACGTGAGGATCATATCGCGGATCTCCTTGATGCCGGCGGGATCCAGTCCGTTGATGGGCTCGTCCAGGATCAAGAGTTCGGGATCCCCGAGGAGGGCGATGGCGATGCCGAGGCGTTGTTTCATGCCGAGGGAGAAGGTGCCCGCCTTGCGCGTGCCCACGTCCCCGAGCCCGACGAATGCGAGCAGTTCGTCGATCTTGTCCTCGCCGCCCGCGAGCAGGGCGAAACGCTTCATATTCTCGCGCGCACTGCAATTTTTATAGATCCCGGGCGCTTCGATAAGGGAACCAATGCGTCTCCGCGCTGTGGCGAGGTCCTCTCCGCCGAAGAGGGAGATCGTGCCGTCCGTCGGCGTCAGTATGCCGAGTATCATCTTCATTGCCGTGGTCTTGCCCGCGCCGTTTTTCCCGATGAGACCGTAAATTTCGCCCCTGCGCACATGCATATCGATATGATCCACGGCGAGTTTCGTGGGGAAACGCTTGGTCAGCCCGCTCGTTTCTATCACATAGTCCATATAGTACCTCGTAGGCGTTTTGCCTATTACTAATCATACGCCTCATCCCCGTTTTTGTCAAACTCGGGCACGACGAAAAAGTTTATAAATTTTTCACTTTAGCACGCTAAATCGCTTTACAAGTAAATTTTCGTGTGTTATAATGACGCTACGCTGTGAGAGCAGCGAAAACAGAGAAGACTATTGATAAAGGAGAAAATAGTTATGAAAAAGAGTATTATTGCTATCATTTTGGTGCTGACGCTCATCGTCGGCGTAGTGGCTTTTGCGGGTTGCTCCGATAAGAAGGGCACCTACACCCCGCTCGAGGCGCAAGCCAATATCTTCACCGAGCTGAATTCCAAGACGGCTGACGTCGGTATCATGGACTTCACGATGGCGAATTACCTCCTGAAGACCGAGAGTGATCTCGCTTCCAACCTCATGCTCGTTGACGGTATCGACTTCGAGAAAGAGTATTACGGCATCGCTTTCAGAAAGGCAGGCGCAGGCAAGGATTACAACAAGCTGACCGATCTCGTCAATGAGGCGCTCATCGCGTTGAAGGCTACGTCCTATAGCACCATCGCGGAGAAGTACAACGTGGCGGCGAATAAGGTGGACCTCGCTTACACCGCCTCTTATGCGAAAAAGAGCGGCACCGCCGACGAGACCGACTTCAACAAAGTCGGCACGACGGGCAAGATCGTGATCGGTTACACCCTCAATGCTCCCATGGCTCTCGGCTCCGGTAACACCGTGACGGGCGGCTTCGACACCGAGCTTGCGGATGCTGTCGTGGCGTGGATCAATACGCAGTTGGGATCTAATATCGCGATCGAGTGGAAGCTCATTTCTTGGGGCAATAAAGAAGCCGAGATGGAAGCGGGCACCATCGACTGCATTTGGAACGGCTTGACCATCACCGATGCTCGTTCCGAGATGTGGGACATCACCATCCCGTACCTTGAGAACAAGCAGTGCGTCGTCATCAGGAAAGCGGACAAGGACACCTACACCACCGTGGACAGCTTGAAGAAGGCGGCTATGGTCGCGGAAGACGGCTCTGCGGGTGAGGACGTCATCAAAGAGCTTTTGGGCATTGAATAATCTTTGATGTGGGCGGCTCCGCTTGCTGTGCAGGCGGAGCCGTATTTGGTTATGGCAGCTATCAATATCACTTTCTCGGAAGTAACGAAAATACTGTTGCAGGGCTTTGGCGAGACCTGCCTTTTGTTTATTCTTACTTTGGTGCTCGCTTTGCCGCTGGGACTCATCGTTTGCTTCTGCGGAATGTCGCGGTTCAAGCCGCTCAGTTGGCTCGCGAAGACCATTGTCTGGATCATCCGCGGCACCCCGCTCCTCTTGCAGATCATCGTCGTTTTCTATGGCCCGGGGCTTCTGTTCGACTATCCTATGCGTTCCCGTTTCATCGCCGTATTGATCGCATTCGTCATCAATTACGCGTGCTATTTCTCGGAGATCTATAGGGGCGGTATCCAGTCCGTTTCCAAGGGACAGAACGAGGCGGCGCAGGTGCTCGGTATGACAAAAGGACAGACTTTCTTCCATATCATTCTGCCGCAGGTCATCAAGCGTATCGTCCCCCCGATGAGTAATGAGATCATCACCCTCGTAAAGGACACCTCCTTGGCGCGTATCATCGGCGTCATTGAGCTCATCACAGTCGCTCAGCAGATCGTCAATAACTACGTCATCTTGTGGCCGCTCTTCTATGCGGGTGCGTTCTATCTGATA
>JAFTBD010000141.1 GCA_017455385.1 Clostridia bacterium | reverse complement strand
TCCTTATTTCCTTTTGAAATAATAGAAAACGTCGTCTTCCCTGACGAGGGTGAAACCTGCGGCAAGGATCATCTTGCGGCTGGGGTCATTCGCCTTGAAGCAACGGGCGTGCAGCGTGCCGAAGATGGGGAGTACGGCGTCCGCCACGGCGCGATACATCTCCCGTCCGTAGCCTTTCCCTTTCTCCGCCGACGCGATGCGAAGTCCCAGCTCCGCAGAACCGTCTAAGCGGAAATTATACAAAACCGCTTCTCCGACGAACCGACCCGACGTGTCTGCGATCTTGCGAGAATAGCAGACGCCTCTTCCCTCGTCTTCCGCGAGAACGCGGGCGAAGTGAGCGGCGTCGGGCGCGTCCGACCCTAAGTCGACCTTATAATCATAACCCCAGTAAACGTTCCTCTCTTCGTCTGTGGCGAGGGCGGCATAGGCGGGCATATCCGCAGGGGTGAAATCGTCCAAGGCGAGACGCTCGGTGAAGAGGGTCGGAAAGGTGAATCTCCGCGCCACGCGACAGAATACAAGCCGCTTATCCACCATGTGAACGGGGTGATACTGCGTCTTGCTGATGCGGAGCCCCGCGTCCCCCGCGTCGTCTTCGCGGTTGATATAGAGGAGCCCTTCCGAAAACTCCCGCGCAAACAGGTTGCACATCGTCGGATAGACGCCGCTGTAGGCGGGGAGCGCCTTCTCGATATGGATGATGAGGGTGTCGTGGAATATTTCTCCGACCGAGATCGCGACGATCTTTCCCTCCACCTCGATCTTGGCGGCGCATAGATCCAATTCATCGAAAGCGTTCAACAAGCGCACGCAACAGGCGTACTCGGTCAGCTCCTCTTTCGAGCGGGGCGCGAGCGCCTTGTGCTCCTCCAAAAAGGCGTAGATGCGAGGAAGATCCTCCTTGCCGAAACGGGAAAAGACGTAATTCGGATAGTCATGCAGGAAGCGGTTGATATGGTTACGCTGCCCGTGATACTTCTTCCCCTTGAAGAGGCGCATATCTTCCGCAAGATAGAGATAATCCGCATAGTCACGGTTGGTCTTCGGCTCGATGGCGGGATAGCGAGACGCCAAAAAGGCGAGCTCGTCGTCATCCACGGAATTGAAGATGAGTTCCCCGCCGCTATTACGCACGTATTCCTCGATGAGACGGAGCCCTTCTTCCCTCCTCTCCCCGCGCGGCACGGCGAAAAGCTCCTCGCCGAACATACGGTCTTTGACGAGGATGCCGCCGTCATAGCGGGCGATCTCGGTGCCGGAATACTCCGCCCACATATATTTGACGCCGATGGCTTTCGTGCAGACGGGTTCTATGCCGTCCAAGTAAGGACGAACGTCCGCTATATCGCTTTTCTCGAAGGGTTTGAAAGTCAACATATCGATATTATACCATTTCATCGGGCTATTTCGTAACGGATTTGAATACATTATATAAAAAAGTGAGGCGGAATTATGCAGATAAAAGTGAGTGGCGGACAATTCTTTGTGAACGGTTATCCCGTAAAAAGGGGCTTCACACTCGAAGAAAATGAAGAGCGGACGATATCCTATATAGCAGAGCGCGGCGCGGGGTGTGCGAGGCTATCTTTGACCGATGGGAAACTCTCGGTCGAGGGGGAGATCGGACGTGTCGACTGGAAAGGCGGCATGGAGCTATATCCCCTCGAGGACGCTCCCGTTTTTGCGGCGGAATGCGACCTCCAAGGGGATAAGGTCCTCGTACGCTTCGGACGGGAGCTCACGGTGGGCGGCTTCCGTTACGAACCGATATTGCCCCTATACGCCCCCTCCGCGCAGTATCTCGGCGGTCAGCGCCTGCCTCTCCTGAAAGTGCAAGGACAGACGTCTGCGGGCGACTATCTCGCCATCCTCTCTCTGCGGCGCGGCGCGGAATGCGTTCTCCTCGAAGGATACGGAGAGATCACGGCGAACGGGAACGAAGTCACCGTCACGCGGCAACCGGGCGACCTACGCGGGCGGAAGATAAGCGACGTCTACCTGTGGCAGGGGGAGTCTTTCGCACGCACGACGCATACCTGCGAATGCGCCTACACGGGCGCGTACCCACGCGAAAAACGAGGGCGGCTCCTTCTCGAAGCGGTGATGGCGGAGGACGAAACGGACGTCCGTATGCTGACGACTGCGGAGCTGTCGGATCTGCAAGCCTTGAAAGCGTATTTCGGCGACATCGAGAGGGTGCGTGAGCCACTCTTCCCCGCCTCCCCGACCGCCGCCTCTATACAAAAAAGAACCCCGAACGGGAGAGTCGCCGTTACGTACGACTTCTCGTTCGAGGGAGATAAGATAGAGAATATACGCTCTTTGGACGAATGACTATTTCGCCTCGGCGACCACGACGTTGATCTTGGTGCGGACGCCGGGATAAAGTTTCAGCTCCACGGTGACGCGCCCGAGCTTACGAATGGGCTCCTCGAGGAGGACGTTCTTCTTGTCCACGTCGAAACCCTGCTTTTTCAGTTCCTCGGCGATCTCCTTGCTGGTGACGCTGCCGAAGAGCTTCCCGCTCTCGCCGCATTTCACATAGAGGGTCACCGTAGCCATATTGAGCCTCTCGGCGAGTGCCTGCGCCGCCGCAAACTCTTTCTCCTTGCGGGCGATCTCCGCCGCCTTCTTCTGATTGGTCTCATTCACCGCAGAGGCGGACGCCGCCACCGCGAGCCCCTTGGGGATCAGGAAATTCATCGCATAGCCGTCATTCACGTTGACGATGTCACCTTTCTTTCCCTTATTTTTCACATCTTGGAGCAATACGACTTTCATACATACCACCTTATTCTTTTTTTATTATTGTATCACTTTCGGCGCGCGAGTGCAACATTTCTCCGACGAAGATCTCTTTGTATATCCTTCCGATCTCCTCTATTCGACCTTGATATAAGGGAGATACTCCATCATCTTCGAGCGGTCGATCCCGTCCATCAATTCTCGCGAACCATCTTGATAAACGATCATGATGCTATAAAGCATCGGACCTTGCGCGTCGCCGCTTTCCGAGATGAGGAGCGGGAGCCCTATCCTATCGCTGTCACAATTCACATACGCCTCATCCAGTTCATAGTGAGACAGATTGGGGCACACGCCCAGTACCTTCACTTCAACGATCTTTCTTTCCATACTTTCTCCTTTCTTGATGTCTTCTTCGAAAAGATCCTGATAAGCAAATAGCGCTATGTCATATAATTCGCCGAATAAAGAATAAATGATTTGTGATTCTTTCAATACCTGACGCATTTGACCATCCAGCGTCCGGATCCCCTTCAAGGGATATCGCCCATTCGCATCCGGAAAGTCGAAGCCGATCTCCAGTTCCTTACAAGCGTCCAAAACTCGTTTGTCGGGAACACAGCACCATTCCTTCGGTATCCCTCTGTATCTCTTGGCGATCGCCAGCTCTCGCAAGATCAAAGGGATCTTGATACGCATTTTTCCTTCTTGATTATGTCCGCCCAGCCCGTTGATGCTCCTTATAAAACGAATAAAGATCGTATAATCGCCTTTCTCTTCCGATTCGCGAAGGGACTCCTTGATCTCTTCCCATTTCTCAGTCAAAACGTACACGCCGTCATAAAAGTCGGGGCGAAACGCGATCTCTTTCCGTGCGATATTCCGATACTCTTTCAAGATGGTTTTTACCGCACGTTCCCGATCTTCCCTTTCTTCGTCGATGAACTCTTTTGAATAAGAAGTGATGTCTGCATTCCAATGATCCTTGATATAAAGCGTGAAATAGGCGGCATTCTCGTATGGTCCCGTCCTCGACCAGCATGACGCCAAAACAAACAAGAGAAAGAGCCCCTTCTCCGTATAAAGATCAAGAAATACAGGGTCTTTATTATCATTGTCGACTATTCTGTAGATCCCGAAATTCGACACCCAACCGGCGTACGAAAAGACACCATTCTCTTCCTTCAGGTGCAAATAAGAGAGTTTATTCCGATCATCTTTCACGGTAGCGATCAAACTATCGATTTTCTTTTGTTCCATAGAGCATCCTCTCTTGTAACCATAGTAACACGATTGGCGTATTCTTTCAAGAGGAAATATCACCACCTATATACGCTCGCCGTATAATGCATAAACTTCACGGCAATACTACTCCTGCGGAGGAAAAAAGAATGAAAGGACTTAGATGCGGAACGAGCAACTGTGAACACAATGAATGCGAACGCTGTATGGCGGGGATCATCGACATCGGCGCGAACGGCGTTTGCAAGAGCAAGATCAAAAGAGACGGCGGAGAGCTGTCTCAGATATTCGCCAATTACGAAGCGGCACCCGAAATGGACGTCCTCGACAACGTGGATACGGTGGTGCAGTGCTCCGCGGACTGTATCTTCAACGTGAACTGTATGTGCGGACTGGAAGCGATCAACATCGAAGATGGACTCGTTAAGACCAAATGTATGACCCGCAAACGGGGATGAGACAGCGCATAAGGGGGCATATGCTTCGCTGACTTTCCTCGTCGGTGGGCATCACGTACACAAAGTACGCTCAGACCCGCCTTCTCGGAGTGCGCTCGCCTCTACCCCCTTCTACGCTGTCTCACGCTATTTGGCGGAGCCTTTGTCTTCGCACCACTCTACTCTGTCACTTGTTTTGAGTAAATAAGCAATAGTGAGAAATAATAATGCGTTCGCATCCACCCCCCCTCTACACTGTCTCACGACATTTGGCGGAGCGTTTGTCTTCGCACCACTCTAACTTGAATAATGCGAAAAAAAGAAAGCCATCGGTAAAACCAATGGCTTTCTTTTCTAATAAGGTTTGCAAGTAAATTACTTAACCTCGACCTCGGCGCCGGCAGCCTTGAGGAGCTCGACAGCCTTGTCTGCCTCTTCCTTGCTGACATTCTCTTTGACGGGCAACCGAGCGCCATCGACGAGACCCTTCGCCTCGGCAAGGCCGAGCTGGGTGAGCTCACGAACAGCCTTGATAACAGCGATCTTGTTCGCGCCCGCAGCCTTCAGGACAACGGTGAACTCGGTCTTCTCTTCCGCAGCGGGAGCAGCGGCAGCAGCGCCTGCAGCGGGAGCCGCAGCGACAGCCACGGGAGCAGCAGCGGACACGCCGAACTCTTCCTCGAGAGCCTTCACAAGTTTGCTGATCTCCAGCACGGTCATGGATTTAATTTCTTCGATCATCTTTTCGATATCTGCCATTTTTCTATTCCTCCAAATAATTTTCTTTTTCTTTTTTTATTTTAATAATGGTATTGTTGGTAATATTGGTGAATTGGTTTACCTTTCCGCGATCTGATTGAGAACTCTGGCAAGTCCCGCGATGGTCTCGCTAAGCACTCTGACAAGTCCGGTCGCCGGTGCTTGCAAAGTACCGAGCAACTTCGCAATGAGGACCTCTTTCGGCGGCAAAGTCGCGAGCTCTTTCACGCCATCCAGGTCGATATAAGAGCCGTCTACCATACCGCATTTGATGGTCATCTTCTTGTACTTGTCCACGCTCTCCAAAAGGATCTTCGCGGGAGCACAGGGATCCGAACCTGCGAACGCCACTGCGGTAGGACCGTTGAGCGCCTCGTCGAAGTCGGAATAACCGAGCTCGTTGAATGCCTTTTGCATCAGTCTGTTCTTGAGCACGCGATAGTCGACATTTGCCTCGCGGAGCGCCTTACGGAGCTCGGTATCTTCGGCAACGGTGAGACCTTTGTAATCGACGATGACGATGGACGCGGATCCTTCGATCTTCGTCTTGAGCTCTTCGACAAGCTGTTTCTTGGCTTCTAATGCTGTTGACACGTTACATACCTCCTTTACAGAATAATGGACGCATTTTGATATAAAATGCTCTCGCAGTCATAAGACGACGAGAGCATAGTTCTACTTGATAGTTCTAAACGCATCCTCGGCAAGTCCTTGCGGTTTACGGCTTACGCCACTTGCTGTCTTAAGACTTTGTTATTATATGATAGTTGTTGACTGACGTCAAGCGATTTTATTAAGAATTCGCCTTGGCGTAGCTGACTTTGATGCCGGGGCCCATCGTGGTGGAGATGCTCACACTGCGGAGGTAGGTGCCTTTCGCGGTGCTCGGCTTCGCCTTGATGATGGCGTCCATAACGGTGGCGAAGTTCTCGTGGAGCTTCTCCGCGCCGAAACTGACCTTGCCGACGGCTACGTGGATGATATTGGTCTTGTCCAGTCTGTACTCGACCTTACCTGCTTTGACTTCCTTGATCGCCTTGGCGACATCCATCGTGACGGTGCCGCTCTTCGGGTTCGGCATGAGACCCTTAGGACCGAGCAAACGAGCGATACGACCGACCATACCCATCATATCGGGAGTGGTGATACATACGTCAAAGTCAAACCAGTTGTCCTTTTGGATCTTGGCGATGATCTCTTCCGCGCCGACGATATCCGCGCCGGCAGCCTGCGCTTCGTCCGCCTTTTCACCCTTGGCGATAACGAGCACTTTGACGCTCTTACCGGTACCGTTGGGGAGGACCACCACGCCACGGACTTGTTGATCCGCGTGCTTGCTGTCCACGCCGAGCTTCACGTGGAGCTCAACAGACTCGTCAAACTTGGCGGTCGCAGCTTTGACCGCGAGGTCCATAGCTTCGACGCTGTCGTAAATTTTGTTCTTTTCAACTAAGGCAGACGCCTCTTTGAATCTCTTGCTGATTTTCATATTCGCTTGCCTCCTTAGTCTTCCACCGTGACGCCCATGCTGCGCGCCGTACCTGCGATCATGCTCATCGCCGCTTCGAGAGAGATCGG
>JAFTBD010000140.1 GCA_017455385.1 Clostridia bacterium | reverse complement strand
GTCTCCTTACGCGTTCTTATTGATCATTCTGTTCTCCACTGTGCCATCCTTGAGATCGATGTAACGGACGTACAGGGAGATCTTGTTGTTTTCGTCCAGCGCGTCCCATAATTTATTCGCGAGATCGTCGATGGAATCTGGAATTTCGATCCTTTCCGGCTCCCCCGTGAATGTCGGGATGGGAGTGCCGTCCGTGATGTAGGTATGGAGAAAATGACCGAGTCCCGCGAGCGCCGCATAGGTAAAGGTATAGCGATTGCAGACACTACCATCCGCGTCCGCGCTCTTCAATATGCTCATCTCGTAGGTGAAATCCCCGTCGAGATGCAGGATGCCGCTGATACGCGGGGTAAAATTCGGGCGGTCGGGCTCAAATGCACGAGTGGTCAGTGCCTCGGAGAAGCTCTTCCCCGCCGCGAGACCGTCATAGATGGTGTCGGTCTGGTCGCCGTTCGTGACGATGACGTCTTTCCCGTAATTACGGACAGCGCGATAAATGATGAGGCTCGGGTCTTCCACCTTCGAGAGGTCGAAAGGCTCGGTGAATACCTCCCCGCCCTTCTCTGTGAAGATCCTATTCCTGCTATTCGCGCTGCGCCCCATGATGAAGTACGCGAGGCACGCCTTGGTGCCGTCCGCGCTCTTGCCGATGACGATGCCTCTGCCGACGTAGGGATTCCCTTTGATGAGTTCATCCGCCGTATTGATCTTATAGACGTTCATACATTCTCCCCCTTTGTTTTGGATAATTTCTTGCAGACCATCTCGGTCGCTCTCGGCAGGATGATCCATTCCGCCTGCCGCATCACTCTCTTTTGCAAGGTCTCGGGCGTATCGTTTTTCAGGACGCGCACCGCTTTCTGCGCGATGATCTCGCCTCCGTCCGCGATCTCATTGACGTAATGGACCGTCGCGCCCGTGACTTTCACGCCCTTCTTCAAGGCTTCCTCGTGCACGCGAAGACCGTAATACCCTTTCCCGCAGAAAGAAGGGATGAGGGCGGGATGCACGTTGATGATGCGTCCCTCGTAGGCATCGATAAATCGTTTGCCGAGGATACTCATAAATCCCGCAAGAACGACAAACTCGATGCCCTTCTCTTTAAGCGTATTGATCAAGGCGTCCTCGAAGGCTTCCTGCGAGGGAAAGTCCCTTTTGAGAAGCACACGGCTCTCGATGCCCGCCGCTTTTGCCCGCTCCACGGCGTAAGCATTCGCGTTGTTTGACACGACGAGCGACAGCGTCCCGCTACGGATGACGCCCTGCCTCTCCGCGTCGATGAGGGCTTGGAGGTTCGTGCCTCCGCCTGATACCAATACCGCTATTTTTATCATTTCGGAATGCTCCTTCTGTCAAACGATCTCGATCTTGTCTTCGCCGCGAACGATCTTGCCGATGACGTAAGCGTCTTCGCCGTTTTCGTGAAGTATCGCGAGGGCGCGATCCGCATCCGCCGCGGGCACCACCACGCTCATGCCGACCCCCATATTGAAGGTATTGAACATATCGCGCTCCGAGATGCCGCCGACTTTCCGAATATACTTGAAAATATCGAGGATCCTGACTGCCTTTTTCTCGATACGCGCCGTGAGTCCATTCGGGATGCTGCGGGGAATATTCTCGTAGAAGCCGCCGCCCGTGATATGCGAGATGCCTTTGACGTCCACCTCTTTGAGGAGCGCCAAGATGGGCTTCACGTATATCTTCGTCGGGGTGATGAGGGTCTCGCCGAGAGACTTGCCGCCGAGCTCCGCGACAGGCGCTTTGAGGTCGGCGTTCTCCACGTCGAATACCTTCCTGACGAGGGAGAATCCATTGGAATGGACGCCGCTCGACGGGAGCGCGATCATGACGTCGCCCTCCGCCATCCTCTTATTGTCGATGATCTTCTTCTTGTCCACGATGCCCGTGCAGTAGCCCGCGAGATCGTATTCGTCCTCGGGATAGAAGCCCGGCATCTCGGCAGTCTCGCCGCCGATGAGCGCCGCGCCCGCTTGCACGCATCCGTCCGCAACTCCTTTCACGATGTCGGCGATACGCTCGGGGATATTCTTCCCGCAGGCGATATAGTCGAGGAAAAAGAGCGGTCTCGCGCCGCAGCAGATGACGTCGTTGACGCACATCGCCACGCAGTCGATGCCCACCGTGTCGTGCTTATCCGTCAGAAAGGCGATCTTCAGCTTCGTGCCGACGCCGTCCGTCCCGCTGACGAGAACGGGGGTGGATATGCCCGTGAGGTCGGGCTCGAATAGCCCGCCGAAGCCGCCGATATCCGAATAGACACCTTTGGTCTCCGTCCTCTTGACGTGCTGTTTCATCAGTTCCACCGCTTTGTATCCGGCGGTGATGTCTACGCCTGCGGAAGCGTAGGCTTCGGACTTGGATTTCTCGTTCATATCATTCTCTCCCGTTCCAACAATAGGTGCATAGTTTGCAAGGATCCAGTCCGATGGCTTCGATGACGCCCTCCAAGGACTGGAAGTCGATGGACGTCAGATTCAGTTTCTCGCAGAGGACCTTCCTGAGGTTCTTGCCCCTCTCGGTCTTGCCATCGCTGTATTCTTCCAAATGCTTGAATCCATCTTCCCCTTCGAGCTCCATAATGACCCGACGCGCGATGAGCTCCATATTGCTCGTCGCCCGAGAGAAATTGAGGTATTTGCAGCTATACATGATAGGCGGACAAGCGGAGCGCATATGCACCTCTTTCGCGCCGTGCGAATACAGGAAGTCCACCGTCCTGCCGATCTGGGTGCCGCGCACGATGGAATCGTCGATGATGAGCATCTTCTTGTCGTGGATGAGCTCGTGGATCGGGATCTGCTTCATGCGGGCGACTTGGTTTCTCGTGGACTGCTCCGAGGGGGTGAAACTCCTCGACCAAGTCGGGGTGTATTTGATAAAAGGACGCGCGAAGGGCAGCGCGCTTCGATTCGCGTAGCCGATGGCGTGCGAGGTGCCCGAGTCGGGGACGCCGCTGACGTGGTCGACCTCTTTCAAGGTGGGATCCTCCTTGTCGTGATCCGCCATGATGGCGCCGTTCCTATAACGCATCATCTCCACGTTCACGCCCTCGTAGGTAGAGGTCGGATAGCCGTAATAACTCCACAGGAAGGAACAGATACGCATCTTGTCGCCCGGCTTCGCGAGCTGAGTGACGCCGTCCGCGGTGACCTCCACGATCTCCCCGGGACCGAGCTCTTTCTCGTCCTCATAGCCGAGCTTCTTATAAGCGAATGCCTCGAAGGAGACGCAATACCCCTTCTCCCCTTTGCCGACGGCGACGGGATGTCTGCCGTAGCGGTCGCGCGCCGCGATCAGGGAGCCACGCTCCGTCAAGATCAATATCGAGGCGCTTCCCTCGATCATTTGCTGCACGAACTTGATGCCTTCGATAAAGCTCTCTTTCTTATTGATCATGACCGCGAGAAGCTCGGTGGAATTGATCTCGCCGCCCGTCATCGCGTCGAAATGACCGCAACAGTCGACGAGGTACTTGTCGATGAGCTCCTGAGCGTTGGTGATGAGCCCCACGTAACAGATGGCGTAAGTCCCCATCCTCGAACGAATGAGGAGCGGCTGAGGATCGCGGTCGCTGATGACGCCGATGCCCGACCTGCCCTTCATCTTTCCGAAGACCTGCTCGAACTTCGTCCTAAAAGGCGAATTCTCTATGCTGTGTATTTCCCGTTGCAAGCCGATCTCGTCGTCATGCATGGCGATACCGCCGCGATGAGTGCCGAGATGCGAATGATAATCCGTCCCGTAGAAGACGTCCGAGAGGGCGTCCGAACGGCTCGCACAGCCGAAAAAGCCTCCCAACTTTCTACCTCCTTATTTCGCGAAGAAAAGCTCCGAAAGCGTCATCGGATCGACGTATTTGCCGTCCTTATATACGCGCATATTGCCCGAGGCGATCTCGTCGATGAGCATCACGTTGCCGTCTTTATCGTAGCCGAACTCGAACTTGATATCATAGAGCACGAGACCTTTCTCCTTGAGATCGTCCGCAACGATAGCGGTGATCTTCTGCGTCATGACCTTGATGTCGTCGTACTGCTTCGCGCTCATCACGTTAAGAGCGATGAGTCCGTCCTTCGTGACGAGGGGATCGCCCTTCTCGTCATTCTTGAAAGTGGTCTCGACGTAGGCGGGAAGATCCGCGCCCTCCTCGATGTAATCGCTGTATCTGCGGTAAAAGCTGCCGACCGCCTTGTGACGGCAGATGACCTCGAGTCCTTTGCCGAATACCTTGGCGGGAAGAACCTCCATCGTGGTCTCTTTGAGATCGGCGCTGACGTAATGCGTCTTGATGCCCGCCGCATTGATCTTCTCGAAGAAATAGATGGACATACGAAGGTTCACGTCGCCCACACCTTCGATGGTGAGCCCGACGGAATTTTCGCCCGGGTCGAAGACGCCGTCTTTTCCCGTACAGTCGTCCTTGAATTTCAAAAGGTAGTTGCCGTTCTCCAGCGCGTAAACGTTCTTGGTCTTACCGGTGTAAACAAGTTCTTTCTTCATAATTTGCTCCTTCCTTTTATATTTTTCTCATATATAACAAAAGACGCAGTCGTCCTTGTCGGTTTATAACCTTCCAAGCAGATCTGCGTCTTTGCTGAGTACCTTATCGGCATCGCTCTTTCTTTTCGCTTTCAACTTTTCTTGCAATGCGCTGTCGTACACCGCCAGTATCTCGGCGGCAAGGATAGCTGCATTTGCCCCGCCGTTGATCGCCACGGTGGCGACCGGTATGCCGCTCGGCATCTGCACGGTGGACAGCAATGCGTCCATTCCGTCGAGCGCCGCGGACTTGCAGGGCACCCCGATGACGGGAAGCACCGTTCTCGCGGCGACGGCTCCTGCGAGGTGCGCCGCCATACCCGCGAAGCATATGAGCACACCGAACCCGTTGTCGTATGCCCCCGCTGTGAATGCGTCCACTTGGTCGGGCGTACGATGCGCGGAATACACGTGCGCTTCGTATTCGATACCGAGCTCTTTCAGGGCGGCAACAGCCTTCTCCACGATCGGCAGATCGCTGTCACTCCCCATGATAAGACCGACTTTTCTCATAAGATCTCCTCTTTTCTCCTTCCGAAAACGGGGCGTTTCGCCTCGTCGGAAGGCACTCGGTTCCATCCGCCGAACGAGCCTTTCATTCGACAGTTTGATTTTATCATGCGCCCCTCGAAAAAGTCAAATGAATGCGCCCTGAAAATCAGCATTATTCCACTTTTCGGCGCTTCCTGCGGACGTGCGTACGCGGGCTTTATGCGTGCGCTCGCATTTCCTATTTACCCGCTTCTGTTTCCCGCCTGCCTTACAGGTGTTTGCGCTTCTCGCAATACACGCAACGGCATATATTCGCCGCGCGATCCACCACCTTGAAGAGACGGGCGAGCTCCTGCTCGGTCTTGGAGATACAACGCGGATTCTCACACCCCGTTTCATAGGTGAAAACATCCTGTCCTTCAAGGAGATCCTTCCGCACGGGGTCTTTCGCCTCGTCCAAGAGTTTCAGAATGAGCGCCATGCGGATATATTTGCCGTTCTCCACCTGCTTGAAATAGCAAGCACGGGGATCGTTGTCCACCTTCACGCTGATCTCATTCACCCTCGGGAGGGGGTGCATGACGCAAGCGTCCTTCTTCGCGAGGCGCATCTTCTCCTCGGTGAGGATATAGGCGTCTTTAAGCCTCTCGTACTCCGTCCTGTCCTCGAAACGCTCCTGCTGGATCCTCGTCATATAGAGGATGTCGAGGTCTGGGATCGCCTTCTCGAGGTCGTCGGTCTCGACGTATTCCATCCCCGTCTTCTCGATGACGCCGAGCTTCATATAGTTCGGGAGCCTGAGCTCTTGCGGGGAGATGAGGACGAGTTTGACATTTTGATATCTCGACATCGCGGTGATGAGAGAATGCACCGTCCTGCCGTATTTGAGGTCGCCGCAGAAGCCGACCGTCAGGTTATCGAACGTCCCCTTCTCACGATAAATGGTGAAAAGGTCCGCCAAAGTCTGCGTGGGATGGCAATGCCCTCCGTCGCCCGCATTGATGATGGGGACG
>JAFTBD010000139.1 GCA_017455385.1 Clostridia bacterium | reverse complement strand
GCGTTCGTCCTGAGCCAGGATCAAACTCTCAAGTTTAATCTTGGTTTTCCGTGCGCCTCTCGGCACACGCTCAAAACTCATAATAAATTATGAATTGACGGAAATCACTTGCATTTAATTTCTTGCTAATCTATTCTGTTGTGAAGCTACGATGCTGTCCTTTTGAGACAGCCTAATTATCATAACATAAGTGAAAAAAGCTGTCAATACCTTTTCTCAAAAAAATTTACCGATTTTCCGTTTTTTTTCGTAATTTTTTCGGCTTATGACGACTTTTTCGATTTTTCGCGCGGAAAGGATGTTCGGACGGGCGTTTTATAAGGAAAAAGGCACGGGTGATCCCGTGCCTATCTGCCTGTTTCGTCTACGCGATCAGAGCTCGACGCACCCGATATATACCAGAAATTCGTCCTCGCTGAGAGGGGAGCCGCTCGGCGTCCGCCAGAAGTTCTCGTCCAAGGTGTAAGTCGCCACGGCGCCTGCTTTCACGCCGGACTGCGCGGTGTAGATCAATTTCGGTCCGACGGCATCGAATCTGACCCTCGCCCAGAAATTATTTCTCTGATACACGCCGTTAATATAGCTCGTGCAGCGATACATATCCCCGCTGCCCGTGGAGAGATCGTATTCCAAGAGCGCCGCTTCCTGTCCTTTGTACTTATAATAAAGCCGTTCTTTCGACATGATCTATCCCCCTCAGCCGTTGTCCGCCTCGTCGAGGAGACGATTGTACTCCGCGAAGACGGCGTCGAGGATGTCATCGTCCGTCACGATATTATAAGAATCCTCTCCTGTCGCGCCGCGCGTGACCTCGAAGACGAGCGCTTCGTCGTCGTCCATCCCTTCGAGAGGCTCCTCGGGCGCCAGTATCGCATAGAATTTCCCGTCATGGGCGATCCCTGCGACTTCGATAAAGTCGATCTCTTCTCCGCTCGCGGAGACCAGTGTGATACGATCTTCGTTCTCTGCCATGATCGGTCTCCTTATTCTTCCGCGGGGGCTTCGGTGTCCTGCGGCACTTCTGCCGTCGCCTCGCCGTCCTGCGGCGCTGCGCCCTCTTCCCCTTCGACGTATTCCTCGTCTTCCTCGTAGCGATCGCTGAGCGCCACGCCGACGACCTTACTGTTCAGCTTGCCCGCCGCCATGATCTTGACGCCCTGACCCGCTCTGCCGATCTTGCTGATCTCGTCGATGTGGGTACGGATGATGACGCCGCTCTCGGTGATGAGCATCAGGTCACCCTCCGGTTTCACCGTCTTCAGCGCGGCGATACGTCCCGTCTTCTCATTGAAGGTACCCGCCTTGATACCGGTACCCGCACGACCCTGCACGCGGTATTCGTCGATGTCGGTGCGCTTACCGTAGCCGTTCTCGGTGACGGTCAGCACCTCGTCGCCCTCGTGGATGACCTCCATATTGACGATATAGTCGTCCTCGCCGATCTTCATCGAGCGGACGCCTGCCGCCGTCCTGCCCATCAAGCGGACGGTGTCCTCCTTGAAACGGATACACTTGCCGAGGCTGGACGCCATGATGAGCTCTTCGCCGCCCATCGTGAGCTGTGCGCTGATGAGCTCGTCGCCTTCATTGAGGGCGATGGCGATCTTGCCCGTGCGTCTGATGCTTGCGAACTCGGAGAGCGCCGTTCTCTTGATCTTCCCGAGCTTGGTGGCAAGGACGAGGTTGCCCTCTCTGCCCTGCGCCTCGGTGACGGGGAGGATAGTGGTGATCTTCTCGCCCTCTTGGAGCTGGAGAAGGTTCACGATAGCTCTGCCTCTCGCGGTACGCGCCGCTTCGGGCACTTCGAACGCTTTGATGATATACACCCTGCCGTAATTCGTGAAGAAGAAGAGGTCGTCGTGCGTGCAGCAGGTGAAGATATCCGTGACGAAATCCTCGTCCTTCGGCTTATGCGCCGTCACGCCCACGCCGCCGCGATGTTGCGAGCGGTACTCTTTGAGGGGCACGCGCTTGACGTAACCGAAATGGGTGGTGGAGATGACAACGTCCTCTCTCGCGATCATATCCGCGAGGTTGAGACCGCTATACGCATAGGTGATCTCGCTCTTTCTCTCCGCGCCGAATTTACGCTTGATCTCGAGCATCTCTTCCTTGATGATCTTGTCGCGCAGGGCGGGATCCGCGAGAATGCTCTTGTAGTAAGCGATATTCTTCTCGGTCTCTTCCATCTCTTCGATGAGGCTGCCCGTCTCCATCGAGGTGAGCCTATGCAGGCGGATATCGAGGATCGCATTCGCTTGCTTCTCGCTGAGGGCGAAAGCATCCATGAGCTTATTCTGCGCTTCCGCTCTGTCTTTCGCCGCACGGATGATGGCGATGACTTCGTCGATATTCTGGAGCGCGATGACGAGACCGCTCAAAATGTGGTTCTTGTCCTCCGCCTTCGCGAGGTCGAACCTCGTGCGCCTGTCCACGACGTCCTGCTGGTGCTTGACGTAGGCGGTCAGGATCTCCTTGAGGTTCATGATCTTCGGCGTGCCGTCGTCGAGGGCGAGGAAGATCATACTCACCGACTTCTGGAGCTCGGTGTGCTTGAAGAGCATATTCAATACGACCTGCGCATTGGCGTCGCGCTTGATGTCGATGACGAAGCGCATACCCACGCGGTCGGACTCGTCGCGGATGTCAGAGATACCCTCGATCTTCTTATCCTTCACGAGATCGGCGATGCTCTTGATGAGCTTCGCTTTATTGACCTGATAGGGGATCTCGGTGACCGCGATGCGGCTCCTCGTGCCGTTATTGAATTCCTCGATCTCCGTCCTCGCGCGCAGGATACAGCTGCCGCGACCGGTGAGGTACGCATTCCTGACGTCCTGACTGCCGAGGATCAAGGCTCCCGTCGGGAAATCCGGCGCGGGCACGTATTTCATAAGGTCCAAGATGTCGATCTCGGGATCGTCTATAAGGGCGCAGGTGGCGTCGATGACCTCCGACAGGTTATGCGGGGGGATGGACGTCGCCATACCGACGGCGATACCGTCCGAGCCGTTCACGAGAAGGTTCGGGTATCTGGACGGCAACACCTCGGGCTGCATACGGGTATCGTCGAAGTTCGGATAGAAATTCACCGTCTCCTTGTCGATATCGCGCAGCATCTCGAGCGCCATCTTGCTCATCCTCGCCTCGGTGTACCTATACGCTGCGGCGGGGTCGCCGTCCACGGAACCGAAGTTACCGTGACCGTCCACGAGGGGCATATTGATCGAGAAGTTTTGCGCGAGACGGACGAGAGCGTCGTAGACCGAGCTGTCGCCGTGGGGGTGATACTTACCGAGAACGTCACCGACG
>JAFTBD010000138.1 GCA_017455385.1 Clostridia bacterium | reverse complement strand
TGGGCTTGGAGCGCGTGGGTGCGTGCGGTACCACCGCGGCGCTTGCTCTCCTCAACGACGCCGTCAAAAAGGGCGGCATTATGGCAAGTTCACACGTCGGAGGTCTTTCCGGCGCGTTTATCCCCGTCAGCGAAGATATCGGTATGATCGAGGCGGCGGAAATGGGAGCCCTCACCATTGAAAGGTTAGAAGCGATGACGGCGGTATGCAGCGTCGGCATCGATATGGTGGCGATCCCCGGCGACACGCCTGCGGAAGTCATTTCCGCCATGATCGCGGACGAAGCGGCGATCGGCATGGTGAATCAGAAGACCACGGCGGTGCGCGTCATCCCCGTTTACGGCAAGAAGGTAGGAGACAGCGCCTCGTTCGGCGGGCTCCTCGGCCACGCCCCCATTATGAAGGTCAGCGCCTATTCCCCCGCGAAGTTCATCTCCCGCGGCGGCAGGATCCCCGCGCCTCTCATCGGGAATAAGAACTGATGATGCCGCGGCAGTACAATAAAGAAATGAAAGCGCTCCTCTCCGCTTTAGCGGAGGAGGGCGAGCGCCCGACGCTTCTCTTGCACGCGTGTTGCGCGCCTTGCGCGTCCTATCCTCTGACCTTCCTCGCGGACGCTTTCGAGCTGACGGTGTATTATTATAACCCCAATATCACCGACCTCGAGGAGCAGGACAAACGCTACGAGGAGCTCAGGCGGCACCTTGCCTACAACTATCCGCGGGTGAGTCTCGTTCGCGGCGGACGGGACGAAGAGAAGTTTCTCGCGATGGCGAAAGGATTGGAGTCTGCGCCCGAAGGCGGTCTGCGTTGCGCGCGTTGTTTCGAGCTCCGTTTGGAGGAGACCGCGCGGCTCGCGGCGCGGGACGGCTACGATTATTTCGCGACGACATTGACCCTCTCGCCCCTGAAAAATCCCGTGCTCATCAACGGTATCGGGGAGAAAATGGCGGAGAAATACGGGGTGAAGTACCTCGCGAGCGATTTCAAGAAAGACGGCGGGTATCTCCGCTCGGTCGAGATATGCAAGGAGCAGGGGCTCTACAGGCAGAATTATTGCGGGTGCGCGTACAGCAAGCGGCTCGCGGGTGGTGAAGGATGAAAACGGATAGACTCTCTATATACGCATATTGCGGGTTCGACGTCACGGCGGAGGAACGCTTCCGCAGGATCAAGGAAGCGGGCTTTCGGAAAGTCGGCGTCTGGTGCTACAATGATTTCAATACCAACAGCGGCATCTCGGAGTACGAGCAGTTCAAGTTCGTGAAGGAACAGGGGCTCGCCGTTTCCTACGCCCACGCGCCCATCAAGAATGCCCCTTATCTGATGAATAAGTATTACGGCGCGAAAGAAGCCGTCAAGACGCATAAGATCTATATAAAAGGCGCGCGCGAGCAGGGCGTGGATATCGTGGTGATACACCTGCCCGAGGTGAATAACGCCGTCATCGACCACGTCGGCGAGATCGCGGAGTTCGCGACGGGACAATGCGTCAAGCTTGCGGTGGAGAATCTGACGGGGGACAAGCCCTTCGACGAGCTCTTCGCGGCGGTAAAAGACGTGTATTTCTGCTATGACACCTGCCACGCCTTGATGTTCGGGGACAGCACGGGCACGATGGCGGAGCGGTATATGGATCGCCTCGTCACGACCCACTTATCGGACGGCGACGGGGAGAAAGACTGCCATTATATGCTCGGAAAAGGGCGATATAACTTCGCCGCTCTCGCGGAAAAGCTATCGAAAAACGGCTATAAAGGCGATTATGTGCTCGAAGCGTTCCGTTCCGCGGAATATACGGATATTTCCGCATTTTTATCCGAAGGAAAGGCACAATTGGAGCGGTTTTTCGGTTGATTTGCGGCGAAAAGTGCCACTTTTCCGAAATTGCCCTAAAATTCTTGCTTTTTGCTGTTGAAAATGTCGCGGTTATTGTGTTATAATAACAATAACCGCTTTTCTTTTGCCGTTTCCGCCCCTTTTTCTCGGGCGGTGACGCCGAGGAGATGGCGGGTTTTCAGGAGGAAATGGGTCGATGGACATCGATTATCCCGCATTTTTATTCCACGAAGGCACCAATCACGAATGCTATAAGACTTTTTGCCCGCAGTCGACCGTAAAAGGGAAGGCGAAGGGCTTCACGTTCCGCGTTTGGGCACCCAATGCGCTCGCCGTTTCCGTCGTCGGCGACTTCAATAACTGGGAAGTCGGCAAGGATCCGATGACGCGGGGCAAAGGCGGCTTCTTCGAGGCTTTCCTTACCACGCCGAAGATCTATGATAAATACAAGTTCGCCGTGACGCAGGCGGACGGCAAGGTGGTGATGAAGGCGGATCCTTTCGCCCTGCACGCCGAGACCGCGCCCGGCAATGCGTCCAAGGTCTATAAGCTCCGTCATAAGTGGAAGGACGCCGCGTATATGGCGAAGAGGGCTTCCTTCTCGCCCTACGAGTCTCCCGTGAATATCTACGAGGTCCATCTCGGCTCTTGGCGTCGCCACGACGACGGCAACGTCTATAGCTATAAGGATCTCGCGAATACCCTCGTCCCCTATGTCAAAGAGATGGGCTACACCCACGTGGAGTTCATGCCCGTGACGGAGTACCCCTTCGAGGGTAGCTGGGGCTATCAGGTGTCGGGTATGTTCGCCCCCACGTCGCGTTACGGCACGCCCGACGACTTCATGGAGCTTATCGAAGCATTCCACGCGGCGGGCATCGGCGTCATCATCGATTGGGTCAGCGCCCATTTCCCGAAGGACGAATTCGGTCTTTATAAGTTCGACGGCACCTACCAGTACGAGTATGCGGACGAAAAGAAGCGCGAGCATAAAGAGTGGGGCACCGTGGTCTTCGACTATGCCAAGCCCGAGGTCAGGAGCTTCCTCATTTCTTCCGCGATGTTCTGGTTCGACGTCTACCACGTGGACGGCATCCGCATGGACGCGGTCGCGAGTATGCTTTATCTCGACTACGCGAGAAAGGAGGGCGAGTGGACGCGGAATGCTTTCGGCGGCAATTATAACCTCGAAGCCATCGACTTCATCAAGGAGCTCAACGAGGCGATCCTATCCAAGCATAAGGGCGTGATGATGATCGCCGAGGAGTCCACCGCGTTCCCGATGGTCACCAAGCCCCCCTACGACGGCGGTCTCGGATTCAATTTCAAATGGAATATGGGGTGGATGAATGACACCTTGAAGTACGTCAGCGCCAATCCCTTCTTTCGCAAGGATATGCATGGCTGTATGACCTTCTCCATCATGTACGCTTTCAGCGAGAATTACATTCTCCCCCTGTCTCACGACGAGACGGTGCACGGCAAGTGCTCCCTTATCAACAAGATGGCGGGCGATTACGAGGAGAAGTTCAAGAGTCTCAAGACATACTATGCGTATATGATGGCGCATCCCGGCAAGAAGCTCCTCTTCATGGGCGGGGAATTCGCGCAGTTCATCGAGTGGAATTACAAGCAGGGGCTGGATTGGCTCCTTCTCGCGTATCCCGCGCACAAGAATATGCAGGCGTACGTCCGCGAACTGAATACCTTCTACAAGACGGAGCGCGCCTTCTTCGATCACGACACCTCACCCGAGAGTTTCCGTTGGGCGGTCGTGGACGACAATACGCAGAATATTTTCGCCTTCTCGCGTATCTCTGCGGAAGGGGAAGAGGTGCTCTGCGTCTTCAATATGTCCCCCGTGACCCGCAACGGGTATTGGATCGGCGTGGAGACCAAGGGACGCTATAAGGCGGTCTTCGACAGCGAGAATAAGAAGTTCGGAGGTCCGCGCGGCGCCTTTGGCGCCACCCCCGTCAAGGGTGAATGCCACGGCAAGCCCTATCATATCGTACTGGATATCCCCGCGTACAGCGCGGTGTATTTCAAAAAAAATTCGCCGAAAAAGGAGGGCGTAAAATGAATTCAAGAAGCAAGAAAGAATGCGTAGCGATGTTGCTTGCAGGCGGTCAGGGGACGCGTCTCGGCGTGCTCACCCACGACGTCGCGAAGCCGGCGGTGCCGTTCGGCGGGAAATATCGTATCATCGACTTTCCTCTGTCCAACTGTATCAATTCCGACATCGACACCATCGGTGTGCTCACGCAGTATCAGCCGTTCGAGCTGAATCAGTATATCGGCAACGGTCAGCCGTGGGACCTCGACAGATTGTCGGGCGGCGCCTACGTTCTGCCGCCGTATATGAAAGGCAGCGCGGGCGAGTGGTACAAAGGGACGGCGAACGCGATCTACCAGAACATCAACTTCATCGACCGCTTCAATCCCGAATACGTTTTGGTGCTGTCGGGCGACCATATCTATAAGATGGATTACACCAAGATGCTGAAAGCGCATAAGGACAAGGGCGCGGACTGCACCATCGCGGTCATCAACGTCTCCATCGAGGAGGCGAGCCGTTTCGGCATCATGAATACCGACAAGGACGACCGCATCTTCGAGTTCGAGGAGAAGCCGAAGCAACCCAAGAGCACCAATGCGTCCATGGGCATTTACGTTTTCACTTGGAGCGTGCTCCGTCAGTACCTCATCGACGACGAGAACGATCCGAAGTCGCAGAACGATTTCGGCAAGAATATCATCCCGACCATGCTCGCGGACGGCAAGAAGCTTTTCGCTTATCGCTTCAGCGGCTACTGGAAAGACGTCGGTACCATCTCCAGCCTGTGGGAAGCCAATATGGACCTTTTGGACAACACGAGCGGGTTGAACCTCAACGATCCTTCTTGGAAGATCTATGCGAGAAACAGCGCGGAGCCACCGCATTTCGCCGCGGGATCCGCCGAGATCGTGAATAGTATCGTCAGCGAAGGCGCGATGGTATTCGGCAGCGTGAAGCGCAGTATCATCTCGCACGGCGCGTCCATCGGGCTCGGCGCCATCATCGAGGACTCGGTCATCTTGCCGGGTGCGACGGTGAAAGCGGGCGCCGTGGTGCGTCACGCCATCGTGGCGGAAGGCGCCGTGATCGGCGAAGGCGCGCAGATCGGCGAAACGCAGAAAGCTCCCATCAAGGGCGAGTGGCAGATCGCGGTCGTGGGGCCGAATGCCAAGATATCTCCGTCGGCGAAAGTCGCGCCCGCGGAAATGGTGAAGGAGGGCAAGTAATATGAATAACGTAATGGGTGTCATATTCGCAAGTGATAACGAGACCAAGCTCAACGAGCTCACGATACACAGAACGACGGCGTCCCTTCCTTTCGCGGGCAGGTACAGACTGATCGACTTCACGCTCAGCAACTTCGTGAATGCGGGCGTCACGCAGATCGGCATCGTCACGAGGAGCAATTACAGCTCGCTGATGGACCACATCCGTATGGGTCGTGACTGGGACCTCAACCGTAAAAATTCCGGTATCTCCGTCTTCCCGCCCTTCGTCTTGAATTCCTCTCGTGAAATGTATAAAGGCAAGATCGAGGCGATCTATTCCATTCAGGGATTCATTCGTCGCTCGCAGGAAGAATACGTGCTCCTGTCGAACAGCAACATCGCGATGAATATCGACTTCGACGAGGTGATGAAGAGCCATATGGAGTCGAATGCCGACATCACGATGCTCGTTCACAGGGCGAAGACCACGACCAGCCGCCGTTTGGTGGTGGAGTCGGAAGGGAAAGAGATCAAAGATCTCTATATCTCGCAGACCCCGTCCTCGGAGGAGAAGACCCTCGGGCTGAACGTTTATCTCATCAAGAAGGACCTTTTGCTCACCTTGGTCGAGCACGAGTACGCCCGCGGTCACGTGGACTTTGAGAAGGATATCTTGATGAAACAGCTCGGATCGCTCACCATCAACGCGTATCTCGTCACCAGCCACGTCGCCATCGTGGACGACGTCCGCACCTACTACAATGAGAGCATGAACGTCCTCGACCCCAAGGTGCGCGAAGAGCTTTTCTACGGCGACAGCATAATATATACAAAAGTCAAAGACAGCGTCCCTGCCATCTATAAGGAGCACGCTGCCGTGAAGAACAGCCTCATCGCCGACGGCTGTGAGATCGACGGTCTCGTCGAGAACAGTATCCTCTTCCGTGGCGTTAAGGTGGAGAGAGGAGCGGAAGTGCGCAATTCCATCATTATGGAAGACGGCAAGATCATGGAGAACGGCTCGGTGTGCTACGCCATCACCGATAAGAACGTCACCATCAGCGCCGGCAGGACCATCAGCGGTTACGAGAGTTATCCCGTCGTCATCGTCAAGGATAAGACGGTTTGATGGGCGGCAATAAGGAGATAATTATGAAAACAATGAAGAAAAGAAATGCAAAACCGAAGGGTAAGCCCCGTCAGCCGCGCAAGAAGATGTCCGTGCTCTTCGTCGCAGCCGAAGCGGCTCCGTTCATTCGGACGGGCGGTCTCGGCGACGTAGCGGGCGCGCTTCCGCGTGCTCTCGCGAAATCGGGCGTGGACGTGCGCGTCGTCATCCCTCTCTATCAGGACATTCCCGACAAGCTGCGTCAGACCTTGTCTTTCGTCACCTACACCTACGTGCCCCTTTCTTGGAGAAACCAGTATTGCGGCGTCTACGAGGGTGAGGCGAACGGCGTGAAGTATTACTTCATCGACAACGAATATTATTTCAAGCGCGGCGGTCTCTACGGTCACTACGACGACGGCGAACGCTTTGCGTTCTTCTCCAAGGCGGTCTTGGAGATGCTGATGCTGATCGACTTCAAGCCGGACGTCATCCATTGCAACGATTGGCAGACCGCGCTCGTCCCCGTCTTCCTCGATTGCTTCTATCGCGGCAACGCCATTTATCGCGACATCAGGACGGTGTACAGCATCCACAATATCGAGTTCCAGGGGCAGTACGACAAGTATATGATCGGCGACGTCCTCGGCATCCCGTCTCAGCGCAGCTCGCTCCTCGAGTACGCCGGTTGCTGCAACTATATGAAGGGCGGCATCGAGTGTTCGGACAGGGTGACCACCGTCAGCCCGACCTATGCGTCCGAGATCATGGACAGCTACTACGCCTACGGTCTGGAGGACATTCTCCGTCAGCGCGCCTATAAGATCAGCGGCATCATCAACGGCATCGACACCGCGGAATACGATCCCATGACGGACAAAGCCTTATTCGCGAATTACGGCGTCAAAGATATGAGCGGCAAGGAAGTGAATAAAGAGAGCGTCCTGCGCCTCATCTCCCTGCAATACGTGCCCACCCGCCCGATGATCTCGATGGTGTCGAGACTCACCTCGCAGAAGGGCTTGGATCTCGTTTTGGACGTTGCGGAGGAGCTTCTCGCCGCCGACGTACAGCTCGTCGTCCTCGGTATGGGCGACTGGAAGTACGAGACGAGGCTCAAAGACCTCGAGCATCGCTACGGCAATAAGCTCCGCGTCATCATCAATTTCAGCAAGGACCTCGCGAGCAAGATCTATGCGGCGTCGGATATCTTCCTGATGCCCTCCAAGTTCGAGCCATGCGGACTCTCGCAGATGATCGCGATGCGCTACGGCACCGTGCCCGTCGTCCGCGAGACCGGCGGGCTGAAAGACAGCGTTCCCGCCTTCAACCCGATGACGAAAGAGGGCGTCGGATTCACCTTCAAGACCTTCAACGCACAGGATATGCTGGGGGCGATCTGGCGCGCTGTGGATACCTATTACAACAATAAGTCCGATTGGGGCATCATCGTCAAGAACGGTATGACCAAAGACTTCAGTTGGTCGGCTTCCGCGAAGAACTATGCGGAGCTGTATAAATCGCTCAAATAAATTCACACGAGGAGAGACATCTACGAAATGAAAAAATATACGGTACAAGAACTGCAACAACTGATCGAAGAGCAAGTCGCCAAGCAGCAGGGCATCCTCGCGCAGGACGCCACCAAGGCGCAGATGTATGAGGCGGTGTGTATGGTGGTCAGGAATATCCTGACTCGTCAGCGCGTCGACTTCAAGAAGAGGATCCATGCCGGACACTACAAGCAAGTGTATTATATGTCCATGGAGTTCCTGCCCGGGCGCTCACTCAAGAATCACTTATTCAATATCAAGCTCACCGACACGATGCAAGCCGCTTTGAAGAATCTCGGCTACGATCTCGAAGAGATCGAGGAGATCGAGCCCGATGCGGGTCTCGGCAACGGCGGCCTCGGCAGATTGGCGTCTGCGTATATGGACGCTTTGACCTCGGAGAGCTACCCCGCGTGCGGATTCTCCATCAAGTACGATTACGGCATTTTCCAACAGAAAGTCGTGGACGGCTGGCAGGTGGAGATGCCCGACAGATGGCTCGAGAAGGGCGACGTGTGGCTCGCGCCCCGTCCCGAAGAGACCTTCGAGGTGCATTTCGGCGGCAAGGTGGAGGAGCATTGGGAAGACGGCATCCTGAAAGTCGAGCTGAAAAACTACACCCCCATCCTCGCGCTCGCCTACGATATGCATATCTCGGGCTACGACACCGACGCGGTGAATCGCATCCGCCTCTGGAGCGCCAAGTCTCCGATGGACTTCGATATGCATCTTTTCAACCAAGGCGAATATCTGAAAGCGCTCGAGAATAAAGCCCTCGCGGAGTCCATCTCCAAGGTGCTCTATCCTGCGGACCACAACGTGGAAGGGAAGATGCTTCGTTTGAAACAGCAAGACTTCTTCGTCTCCGCGTCCCTCCAGTCCATCGTGCGCAATCATTTGAGGTACAATCCGTCCTTGGATAACTTCGCCGACCTCGTGGCGATCCACATCAACGACACCCACCCGACCCTCTGTATCCCCGAGCTCATGCGTATCCTCATCGACGAGCACGGCTACGGCTGGGAGAAGGCGTGGGACATCATCCGCGCCACCGTTTCCTACACCAATCACACCGTTATGGCGGAAGCCTTGGAGAAGTGGCCGCAGGGACTTGTGGAACAGCAACTCCCGCGTATCTATCAGATCATCGTGGAGATGAATCGGCGCTACTGCATCGACCTGTGGGAAGCCTTCCCCAATGACTGGGATAAAGTCAGCAAGGCGGCGATCATGGCGTACGGCGAGATCCGTATGGCGAATCTGTGCCTCTATGCGTCCCACACCATCAACGGCGTGTCTGCGCTCCACAGCGACATTCTGAAAAAGGACGTCTTCAACGACATTTACAAGCTCACGCCCGCTCGCTTCACCAACGTGACGAACGGCATCACGCACCGTCGTTGGCTCCCCGAGGCGAACCCGCTCCTCTCCGACTACATCAAGACGCTCATCGGCGATAAGTTCGTCAAGGACGCGGACCTCTCCGCCTTGATGAAGTACGCGGACGACGCGACGGTGATGAAGAAGCTCGCGGAGATCAAGAAGAAGAATAAAGAGCGCCTCGCGAAATACATTCTCGACAATAACGGCGTTCAGGTGGATACGGACAGTATCTTCGACGTGCAGGTCAAGCGTCTCCACGAGTACAAGAGGCAGCTTCTTAACGCCCTGCATATCCTCGATATGTATTGCGACCTCAAGGAGAATCCCGATATGGAGATGACGCCGCGCACCTTCATCTTCAGCGCGAAGGCGGCGTCCAGCTACTACGTCGCGAAGCTCATCATCCGCCTCATCTACACGATGGGCAACGTCATCAATAACGACCCCGACGTACGCGGCAGGATCAAGGTGGTATTCCTCGAGAATTACCGCGTCTCCTTGGCGGAGATCATCATGCCCGCCTCCGAGGTCAGCGAGCAGATCAGCGTCGCGGGCAAGGAAGCGTCCGGCACCGGCAATATGAAGTTCATGATCAACGGTGCGGTGACCCTCGGCACGATGGACGGCGCGAACGTGGAGATCTTCGAGCGCGTCGGCAAGGACAATATCTTCATCTTCGGTCTGTCGAGCGATGAAGTGCATTCGCTGTATCAGGGCGGCTACGAGCCGACGGCGTATTACCGCGGCAATTACCGCATCCGTCGCGTCATCGATATGTTGCGCAATGGGATCGGCGGCGTCAGTTTCGCGGAGCTTGCCGACCTCCTGACCATCGGTCGCGGCGGCAGCATGGCGGATCCCTATATGGTGCTCGCCGACTTCGACAGCTATGCGAATGCGCATAAGAAGCTCGAGGAGGCGTATAAAGACCCCCTCGTGTGGAATAGAAAGAGCCTCGTCAATATCGCCCAGTCCGGCTTCTTCGCCGCAGACAGAGCGGTCAAAGAATACAGCGACAGGATCTGGCACCTCTCCCCCGTAGCGGACAAGAAGAACTGACAGAAGGGGACGCACGTTGTTCAAATATAATTCGCGTATACACAAAACTCCGTTCGGAGCGGTGCGCGCGGGGGAGAAGGTAAAAGTCGTCTTCCCCGTGACGCACTCCATATGGGTGGGGGACGTCAAGCTCGTCCTTCGCAAGGATGAGTGGGAGGAGAAGATCCCCCTCTCGTTCTGCGGGGATGATGGCAACGTCACCTACTTTTCCTGTGAATTCTCCGTCGAGGAATGGGGGATCTATTCCTATCATTTCGAGGTGGCGGAGGTCTCGGGCGACGTCAGGATCGTCGGCGCCGGCGAAACGGGGCTCGCGGGGGAGAATCTGCCCGATTGGCAGCTCACGGTGTATGCCGCGGATTACGTCGTGCCGAAGACCATCGAGGGCGGCGTCATCTACCACATCTTTGCGGATCGTTTCGCGAAAGCGGGCGACACAGCAGAGCCGCGCTACGGCTATCTGAAAGATTGGAACGAGAAGGTCACCGTCTCGGAGCCGGACGGCAGTTACCGCGCGAATGACTTCTACGGCGGGAATTTCAAAGGCATCACGTCCAAGCTGGATTATCTCGTGAGCCTCGGCGTCACCGACATCTATCTGTCGCCCATCTTCGAGGCGAGCTCCAACCACCGTTACGACACGGGCGATTATATGAAGATCGACCCTCTGCTCGGCACGGAGGACGACTTTAAGGAGCTCATCGCGGAGGCGCGCAAGCGGGGCATCGGCATCATTCTGGACGGCGTCTTCAATCATTCGGGCGCGGACAGCATCTATTTCAATCAGCTCGGGCATTACGACAGCGTCGGGGCGTATCAGAGCCGCGACTCTGTTTATCACGACTGGTATTATTTCATCGACTTCCCGAATGAATATCACAGTTGGTGGGGGTGCAAGGTCGTCCCCACGCTGAATAAGAGCGCCGCAGGGTACAGGAAGCTTCTCTTCGACAAGGGCGGCGTCATCGACAAGTGGACGAGATTCGGCATCGACGGCTGGCGCTTAGACGTCGTGGACGAACTTCCGACGGAATTCGTGGACGAACTCCGCGCCGCGGTGAAGGCGGCGGATCCGAATGCCGTGATGATCGGCGAAGTATGGGAGGACGCCAGCGTGAAATACAGCTACGGCACCCTTCGCCCTTATCTTACCAAAGGACAGATCGACGGCGTGATGAATTATCCTTTTAAGGAAGCCATCCTTTCCTTCTGTCTGTACGGCGGAGCGAAAGCCTTCGGCACCAAGGTCATGCGCATCTATGAGAACTACCCAACGGATGCTTTGAATAGCAGTATGACCCTCATCGGCACGCACGACACCGTCCGCGTTATCAACGCCCTCTCCGGGGTGGACGTCAGCTACACGTCCAAGGAGCAACGCAATAACATAGTTCTTTACGGCGACGCCCTTGAGATAGGCAGGAAGCGGGTGATGATGGCGTCCTTCCTGCAGTACGTCCTGCCGGGCGTTCCGTCTCTCTATTACGGCGACGAGGTGGGCTTGCAGGGCTATGAGGACCCGATGAACCGCGCGCCTTTCCCGTGGGGAAGAGAGGACGAGGATCTCCTCGCGCATTACCGCTTCCTCGGTGAAATGAGGAAGAAATATCGGGGTATCCTGCTCGGTGGGCTGGATACCTGGGAGCAGGGCGAACTCCTCATCGTCCAGCGTTTTAAGGACGGCAAGTCGCTCTTCGCCGTTGTGAACCCCACCTTCGAGGACAGACTCATCGTCTTCCGCAAGCATAAGGACGCGCGCGACGTCCGCACGGGCAAGGTGCTCCGCAGCGGCGACACCACGACAGTCCCCGCTCTCAGCTTCATGCTCTTCGAGAGCGTGTGAGCCTCGACGTCCTTCGTCAAACCCCGCCTGCCCGCGCGAAAAAAACCTTTGCGTCCGCGTGCGCAAAAAGAGTATAATACACCTATGCATCCGTAGCTCAGCTGGATAGAGCACCGGCCTCCGACGCCGGGTGTCGCTGGTTCAAATCCTGCCGGGTGCGCCAAAAATTTTCCTCGACAAAAAACAGCCGAGGAAAATTTTTTATCCAAACCGAAGCGAAGCGAGGTTTGGCATATCATCAAAGGCGTGAGCCTTTGTATATCATCAAGCACAAAGTGCTTGTATATCATCACGGCTCAGCCGTGCATAAAATTTTCCCTTCGGTTTGATGATATCCAATGCTTTGCATTGATGATATGCAGTCCCTTTCGGCACTGATGATATGCACACATTTGCGTGATAAAGAGGATAAACTCATTCGATTTATGGCTGTCATTTTCGATTTTTTCAGATCCGATTGGATTTGAACTAACGACACCTTTTTTAAATAGAAAAGAAGGGTATTAAACGATGGCAAAAACTAGCCAGGTCGCTCGTTTATTGTATATTGTAAAAACGTATCTTGTTGTGTTATAATCATATTGCATCTTGGAGAGTGATTTGGAAGTTGTTGAATAAAGAGTGACAGCTATTTTGTGAAGTATAGCCAAAAATTTGCTCGACGCAAGTCGGGCAAATTTTTATGTATTTTACGAACGAAGCGAGCAAAATATACATCATGCGCCCCAAGGGGCGTACATCATGCAACCGCTCGCGGTGGTACGATCATTCCTCGTTCGCAAAACATGATGTATCAGCTGACGCCGATAATATGTACTTGATCTGCAAGCATGATGTGCTTCGTTTCAATCGGTATTATGCCTCGTCGTCGGTGCAAATGACGGTGAAGGCGGGGGCGTTATGCGCCCAATCGGCGGCTTTGGTGACGTCTGCCCATTCTGCCCGCGTGTCTTGGTACCGGAGGGTGGTGAGCGCCGTGCATCCGGCAAAGACGTCATTCCCGATATAGGTGACAGAACGGGGGATTGTGACTTCGGTCAGTCCTGTCGCGGCGGAGAAAGCGGCGTTCTCGATGCTCGTCACGCTCTCGCCGAGGATGACGGAGAAGGTCATCGCACAGCCCGAGAAGGCGCCGTACAGCACTTTGCCGCCCGACACCGTAATGATCCGCAGGGAGCTCGGGAGATAGTAGGAGGCTTGGACGGGCGCGAAGGGGGATTCGGCGTAGTAATACTGTGTCACGTAAGCGGCGTCTTCGTAGCTAAGCGTTCCGAAGAAGTAGCCGAGCGGATATTGGTAGGTGTCCATCGGACCGACGTCCGCGCGATCTCCGACGAAGGGCAGGGTGAGCGCCTCCAGCGAGGAACAGCCCCAGAATGCGCATTTCCCGAGGGCGGTCACGCCGCTGCCCAATGTGATGCTCTCGAGGTCGGAGCAGCCGTAGAACGTGCCATAGAGCACTTTGCCGCCCGTCACGCGGACGGTGCGGAGGGAATTCGGGATGTAATAGACCGCGCTGCCCGTGGAGGAGTAATATTGCCTCGTCGCGGTGCATCCCGTTTGCTCGGCGGTGCCGAAGATGTAGCCGAATAACGTCGTGGCGTCGGCAGTTTCCGCGTCCGCGCACCCGCCCGCGAAGGGAAGCGTGAGGCTCTCGAGGGACGTGCATCCCGCAAATGCCGCGGCGTCCACCGCGGTCACCGCGCCGCCGTTATATCGTCTCGGGACGTAGACGCTCGTCGATTCTCCGTCGTAGCCCGAGACGCGGTAGGTGCCGTCCTCTGCCGCCGTGAAACGAAGCCCGTCGGTCGGCGGGGCTTCCCCACCGCAAACGTTACAGAGACCGTCTTCGCCATAATCGTGCGCCGTCATCGGGATCGACTCAAAGGTGGTCATCTCGCAACGAGAGCAGGTGACGTACGCCGCCCAACCGATCGAGGTGCAGGTAGGCGCTTTCGCAGGGTGCTTCGTAAGGTCGTGTCCGAGCGCCGCCGTCGGATCGTCCGTGTAATTATCGCCGCAACGGGAACAGGTGTGCGTCGTGTAGCCCGCCGTCGTACAGGTAGGCGGGGTGACCACCGTCCCGTAAGCGTGCCCGAGGGCGGGAATGGTGCGGGTGTCTTCGGTGCCGCAGGCGGTGCAAGTCCGCATCTCTTCGCCTACTTGCGTGCAGCTCGCCGCGGCTGTCGTCCGATAATCTCCGTAAGAATGTCCTTTCGCCGCCACCGTTTCCTGTGCCGACAAGGTCACGCCGCAGATCGAGCAATGGCTCCCTTCGGTCAGTCCCGTTTCGGTACAAGTGGGGAGCAGGGCGGGATCGACGGCGGGCGAATGTCCCTTGGCGGGCACGTTCTTGTCCGTATACGTGTGCGAGCAACGCTTGCAAAAATGCGTCGTGTAGCCACCATCCGTACAAGTCGGCGGGGTGACGGTATCTCGATAATCATGCCCGAGCGCGGAGAGGGCGCGAGCGTCCACGTGTCCGCAGGCGGAACAGGTGCGCGTCTCTTCCCCCGCGTCGGTGCAATTCGGGGCTTTCGTTCGGACGTAGTCGCCGTAGGCGTGTCCTTTTGCGGGAACGACCGTTTGCCGGATGAGGACGGTCTCGCAGACCGAACAATGACTGCCCGCGGTCAGCCCCGTCTCGGTGCAGGTGGGGGAGACGGCGGGATCCGCGGCTTCGGTGTGTCCCTTCGCGGGGATCGTCCGCGACTTCTTGTCTCCGCAGGCACAGCGGCAGACTTCCGTGCCGTCTTCCGTGCAGGTGGGCGCGGTCTCCGTCGCCCAATCGCCGTACGTATGCACGTGCGGAAGCTTCTCGATAGGCGCCGTTTCGGTGTAGCGGCAGACCGTGCACGTATAGGTCATCACGCCTTCTTTCGACTCGGAGGCGGGGATGGTGACGGTGCCGTCGTCCCACAGATGGGCGGCGACGTCCGCGGTGACGTCGTGCCCGCAAGTCGCGTCGTGCCAATGCTTTTCTCTGTCAAAAGACCAAACGGCAGAAAAAGTGTGGACGTGCATAGGTTCTTCCGAATGCTCCGTATCCTCGGAGGGCGGAGTGTCCGCGCTCGGTTCATGCCCCGTCTCTTCGGTCGGTTCGCCCGGGACAGGCGTATCGGGGATAGGCTCATTTGTCGTCGGTGCGTCCGCGGCAGGTCCGTTTGTGTCACCTGTATTTTCTTCGTCCGAAGCGTGCTCGTTCGTCGTGCCGCCCTCGACGTCCGTATCGGTTTCGAGATCCGTATCGTCGTTTATCGTTTCGTGCGAGTCACTTGTATCGGTCGCGTCCTTCGAGCCTTCGTCGGTCGCGGGGATCACTTCGGTTTGCGGGGGCTCATCCGTCGTTATTTCGGTTTCCGAAATCAGATGTGAAGAAAGGTCGCTCGTGAGACCGTTCGGCATATTCTCACAGGCGAAGAATATACAGCAAACGAGGATGAGCAGCATAGCGACAGCGAATTTCTTCATGGGTATCTCCGAATGGGGTTATTTGGCTTTCCGAATGACTTCTTCCGCGATCTTGACGGTCTCGCGCGCGTCTTTCCCGTAATAATCCGCGCCGACTTCCCGTGCGTATTCGGGGGTGAGCACGGCGCCGCCGACCGCGATCTTAGCGCTCGATCCCGCGGCGTGCAGGGCGTCTATCGTGCGTTTCATCGAGGGAACGGTGGTGGTCATCAGGGCGGAAAGCCCGATGAGCGGGGCGTGCGTCCTCTCCCACGCGGCGACGACCTCTTTCTCGTCCACGTCCTTGCCGAGGTCGAGCACCTTGAATCCGTAGCTTTGCAGGAGCATTTTGACGATATTTTTGCCGATGTCGTGGATGTCGCCCTTGACGGTGGCGAGGATGACGTCGGGTTCTCCGCTCTCCGCTTCGGGGCCTTTCAGGACGTCCATTCCCTTCTTCACCACTTCCGCGGCGGCGATGAGACGGGGCAGGAATACCTCGCCTTTCTCGAATTTCACGCCGATCTCGTCGAGGGCGGGGATGAATTCTTCATTGATGATATCGAGAGGGGAACGCGTCTTCAAGGCTTCTCGCACGGCGTCCTCGATGCCGCCGACCACGCCGCAGAAGATCATGCCGCGTATGCCTTCCGCGCCGCCCGTATCAAAGGTGAAATAGGCGGATGTATCGAGAGAGATCAGCTTTCCTTTCAAGACCTCCGCGTATTCTTCCACGAGGGGGTTTAAGATGGGGGCGGAGAGTCCCGCCTGTATGCACTTGCCGAGGAATGCGGCATTTATTTTCAGTCTGTCCGGCATACCGAAGCTGACGTTGCTGACGCCGAGCACGGTGCGCACGTCCAACTTCTCGGTGACCATCTTGACGGCGAGGGCGGTCTCGTCCGCCTGCGTCGCGTCGGTGGCGATGGTGAGCACCAGACAGTCGATGATGATGTCGCTTTTCTTGATCCCGCGCGCGGTGAGCTCCCGCACCAATTTCTCCGCGAAGGCGTAACGCTCCTCGTGCGTCTTCGGCATCGTGTCGCCGAGGCACAGTCCGACGAGGGTGGCGCCGTATTTCAGCGCGATGGGCAGGATGGCGTCAAGGCTCTCCTTTTTCAGGTTCACGGAATTGATGATGGGCTTGCCCGCGTAGATGCGGCAGGCGCGCTCCAGAGCCTCTTTCGAGGAGGAATCCAGTTGCAGGGGGAGGGAAACGGTGCTCTGCACCTCTTTCACCACCCGCTCGAGGGTCTTCGCTTCATCGATCTCGGGCAGTCCGACGTTGACGTCGAGGATGTCCGCGCCGGCGCGCTCTTGGTCGATGGCTTCTTTAAGGATATAGTCGATGTCGCCTTCGATGAGGGCGGCTTTCAGTTTCTTTTTACCCGTCGGGTTCAGCCTTTCGCCGATGACCTTCACCTCGTCGCCGAGAAATACCGTCTTGGTGGCGGAGGTCGCCGCCGTATAGACGGGCAGGGGACGCGCCGTGGGGGTCATCCCGTCCAGCATTTCCCGCAGTTTCTCGATGTGTTCGGGCGTCGTGCCGCAACACCCGCCGAGGATGGTGACGCCCGCTGCCGCGATGTTTTTCATCGCCGCGGCGAAGAGGTCGGGGGTGTCTTCGTAGTAGGTCTTCCCGTCTTTCACCTTCGGCAGACCTGCATTGGGCTGGACGATGACGGGGCAGGTGGCGTACTTGCAGATACTCTCCACGAGGGGCAGCATATCTGCGGCTCCGAGCGAGCAGTTTACGCCTACGGCGTCCGCGTGCAAAGCGGACAGGGTGACGGTGGCGGTCACAGGATCGGTGCCGAGGAATGTCCTGCCGTCCTCCATATAGGTCATCGTGACGTAGACGGGGAGGGACGTATTCTCCTTCGCGGCGAGCAGGGCGCATTTGGCTTCCAAAAGGTCGCTCATCGTCTCGATGAGGACGAGGTCGGCGCCCGCTTCTTCTCCCCATTTCAAGATCTTCGCGTAATTCGCGTAGGCTTCGTCGAAAGAGAGTGTGCCGTTCGGCTCCAAGAGGACGCCGTGGGCGCTGACGTCGAGGGCGACTTTTTTCGCGCCCGCTTCTTTCGCGAGGCGCACGCCCGCCTTGATGACGGCTTCCACGTCGACGTTTTTCATTTTGAAAGGATTGGCGCCGAAGGTATTGGCGGTGATGATCTCCGAGCCCGCCTCGACGTACGCGCGATGAACGTCTCTGACCACGTCGGGATGGGTGAGGTTATAGGTCTCGGGGAAAGCCCCCGCCTTGAGTCCGCGCGCCTGTAGCATCGTGCCCATCGCGCCGTCGAAAAGAATGAATCCGTTTCTCATTTCTCCACCTCTTTCATCACGCCGACGATGCCGACGATGCTCTTTCTCGGCAGGAGCAGACCGCCTTCCGTGACGGTGAGCCCTATTTTCTTCTGTGCGTTCAAAGCGAGCGCGATCTCCTCGTTCGTATGAAGGGGCAGGTCGCCGTACCCCGGGCAGAATCGGAAATTCGTCTTGTATCCGTCCGCCTCGATCTTGCGCCTCTCCTCGAGGAGCATCTCGTCCGCGATACGCTCCGCGTAAGAGGATGCGATGGCGTTTAATGCCACCGATTCCGAGGGGCGCGCAAGGGAGAGTTCCCGCACCCTTTTATCCACCGCGATGCCGAGGGTGAAAGCGGCAAATAGGGCGTAAGAGGCGCCCGCCAAGTGTCGGCGGATGCTCTCGCCCACGAGGGGGAAAGCGTAGTCTTTCAATTTGATCTCGGGGGAATAAGAGGTGATCTCGTAGAGACCGTAGACCGCGCGCGGGGCGAAAACGTCCGCGTTCCCGTCATAGACGCGTCGAAGCAAATTTTCCGCCTCGGGGTCGCGCTCTTTTGCGCCCAGATAACGGAGCGCGTCTTTGATGACGAGGGCAAGGTCCATTATTTCAAATATCCTTTGGCGGTGAGGCGCTCCGCGAGCCCTTTCGCCGCTTCGGGACGATTCATCGTGTAGAAGTGGATGTCGTCCGCGCCGCTGTCATAAAGCTCCGCGATCTGCGTCGCCGCGTAGTCCAGTCCCGCTTGCAGGAGACCTTCTTTGTCATCCTCGTAGCGGTTCAAAATGCGGATGATGGCGCCCGGCAGAGACACCGCGCACATATATATCATGCGGTTCACCTGCGCTTTGCTCATCAAGGGCATGATGCCTGCGGAGATCGGGCGGTCGATGCCCGCCGCGGCGGCACGGGAGAAGAAGTCGAAAAAATAACGATTGTCGAAACAGAGCTGGGACACGAAAAAGGACGCGCCGAGGTCCTGCTTCATCTTCATATACTTCAGGTCGTCCTCGAGAGAGGTGCAGTCCGCGTGCCCTTCGGGATAGCAGCTCGCACCGACGGTGAAACCGCGCGAAATGAGAGCGGGGATGATGTCCGTCGCGTGGGCGAAACTGTGCGCTTCCGTCCCTTCGATCTTGTCGCCGCGCAGGGCGAGGACGTTCTCGATGCCTTTCTCCGCGAAGGAACGGACGGTATCTTCCACCTCATCCTTCGTGTTATTGATGACGGTGATATGGGAGACGGAGGTCAAGCCGAATTCTTTCTCCGCCATCTGGGAGATCTCCGCCGTGAGGGCGCTGTTCTTGGAGCCGCCCGCGCTGTAGGTCACGCTGATGAAAGAAGGATCGAGAGGCGCCAGCTCGCCGAGAAGGGCGCGCACGGCAGCCGCGTCGAAGTCGCCTTTCGGCGGGAATATCTCAAAAGAGAGCGTTCCGGCTCCTTTTTTCACTACGTCGGTTATACGCATAGGATCCTCCCCATCGTCGATATTACCTAAATTATAACTATAATACAGCCGTAAAGTCAATGTTTTCGCGCTCGTACGCCCAAAGTATCCTGTTGCAAATCCCCCGAAATATGTTATAATGGAGAAAAATAGACGGGACGGGCTCCCGTCACGACTCGGAAGGAAGGTCACGTTTATGGCGGAAAGAGGGAAATTCATAGTATTCGAAGGCATTGACGGTAGCGGCAAGACGACGCAAGCGCGCATCCTGAAAGAGCGCCTCGAGAAGGCGGGCAAGAAAGTCTTTTTAACGGTGGAACCGACAAGCGGCGAGGCGGGGACGCTCTTGCGTCGCTGTTTGCGCGGTGAGGCGGATCTCCCAGAAGAGGCGATCAGCGGCCTATTCATGACCGACCGTATCGACCACATCAAGGACCCGAAAGACGGCATCCTCGTTCATCTGGCGAAGGGAGAGTGGGTGATCTCGGATCGCTACTATTTCTCCTCGTATGCCTATAATTCGATGTATTCGCCGATGGATTGGGTGATCTCTATCAATTCTCTCGCGAGAGATCTATTGAAGCCCGATCTCACGTTCTATTTGGACATTTCGCCCGAGCTTTTCAACGAGCGTACCCGTTCGCGCGGGACAACGGAGCGCTACGAGGACACGGAAGTCCTTCGCACCGTTCGCGAGAATTATTTCAGATCCTTCGCGCTCTTCCCCGACGAGAAGGTGGAAGTGGTGGATAACTGCTCGGGCATCGAAGAGACGGCGGACAAAGTGTACGCCATCCTCTCGGAACATTTCGGTCTGTAAAACAAATGGAACTCCACGGGATCAGCCTTCCGCTCGGCGCGACAACGGAAGAACTTAAAAGGATCGCCGCGAAGAAAGCGCACCTCGAGCTCTCGAAGGTGCGCACTTTTCGTATACTCAAAGAGTCCGTGGACGCGAGGAAACGGGGCGAGATCCGCAAGGTGTATTCCGTGGAGATCGACGAAAAAATCGTGGAGAAAAAGTCCCTTGAAGTCCCTTGCGTCGGTGAGCGCGCTTATCGTCCCGTCGTGGTCGGATTCGGACCCGCGGGGATGCTCTCCGCTTACGTTCTCGCACGGGCGGGGATGAAGCCCATCGTCCTCGAACGAGGACTCCCCATCGAACGTCGCGCGGAGAAGGTGTCCGCTCTGTGGGAGAGAGGCGTCCTCGACGAGAATGCCAATGCCGAGTACGGCGAAGGCGGCGCGGGAGCTTTCTCGGACGGGAAACTGAATAGCGGCATCAAGGATAAAGAACTCGTTTCTTTCGTCCTTTCCACATTCGTGGAATGCGGTGCACCCGAGGAGATCCTCTATCAGAATAAGCCCCACGTCGGCACCGACCGTCTGCGCAAGATGGTCAGGACGCTCCGCGAGAAGGTCGTGGCGCTCGGCGGGGAAGTGGTCTTTTCCGCGCAGGTCACCGACATCGAGCCGCGAAACGGCGTCCTCCGCGTCACGGCGGATAAAGAATATCTGACCGACGCCCTCGTGCTTGCCATCGGGCACAGCGCTCGCGACACCTATCGGATGCTCCTCGACCGCGGCTTCTCGATGGAGAGCAAGCCTTTTGCGGTGGGGGTGCGTCTCGAACAGCCGCAGGAAGAGATCGATTTCGCGATGTACGGCGTGCGCCGCGATCCGCTCCTTCCCGCCGCGGATTACAAGGTGGTGGAGCACACCAAAGCGGGCGGCGTCTACAGCTTCTGTATGTGCCCCGGCGGCTACGTCGTTTGCGCGTCGAGCGAGCAGGGCGGCGTGCTCACCAACGGGATGAGCTATCACGCCCGTGACGGCAAGAACGCCAATGCGGCGCTCCTCGTCGGCGTGGATCAAACGGACTTCGGCGAAGGAGTCTTGGCGGGCGTGGAGTATCAACGGGAGATCGAACGGGCGGCGTTCCGAGCGGGCGGCGGTGAGTTTCGCGCCCCGTGTCAACGCGTCGGAGACTTCCTTCGCGGACGCGTGGGCAGCATTGACGGCGGCGTGGAACCGACCTATAAGCCGGGGGTCACGGCGACCGACCTCGGCGCGGTATTGCCCGAACGTATCGGTGCGGCATTGAAACTCGGCATTACCGCCTTTGACAAGAAAATCCACGGATTTATCCGAGAAAATGACCTTTTGACGGGTGCGGAGACTCGCTCGTCTTCGCCCGTGCGCGTCCTGCGCGGAGAGAATTATCGGAGCCTGTCGCATCCGATGGTGTATCCCTGCGGGGAGGGGTGCGGGTATGCGGGCGGCATTATGAGCGCCGCGGTGGATGGGGTGCGCGTTGCACTCGCCATTATAGGCGACAACAGATAAGGGCACATCTGCTTTGTTTACTGACTGCGGGGCGGCGAAATCACGTACGACAAGTACGCTCATTCGCCGCCCCTGTCGAACCGAAGGTCCGCGTAAAGACGCAG
>JAFTBD010000003.1 GCA_017455385.1 Clostridia bacterium | reverse complement strand
TTGATCACCGTCGTCTTCAACGTCGTGTATAATGTCATCGCGAAGAAACAAGACGAGAGGGCGGAGGACGCGAGGCTCGCCGCCACATTCAAGAGATAATTATTTTTACACGCCTGTTATCAGGCGTTCGGAGGCAATATGATAAGCATAGAAAAGCGCGCGGACAGCGTGGAAGAGGCGATCAGCCAAGGACTGCTCCAGCTCGGCATGGACGAGACGCAGGTCGACGTGGAGGTCATCACCGAGGGCGCGGACGGCGAACAAGCCGTGGTGCGTCTCACCACCAAATGGACGGAAGAGGACGGCGTCCTCGACTACGTTTGCGGACTTTTGGATCGTATGGATCTCGACTGTTCCCTGGACGTGGAGCCCATCGAGTCGGGCTATCGTGTCATCATCAGCGGCGAAGACAGCAATTACGCCATCGGTCATAGGGGCGAGGTGCTGGACGCCATCCAGTATTTGGCACAGATCACTTTGAATCGTGATAAAGAGACCTACACCAAGGTCACGGTGGATGCGGAGAATTACCGCGAGAGGAGAGAGGACACTTTGCGCGAGCTCGCGAGACGTCTCGCGGACAAGGCTGTCAGGACTCGTTCCCGCGTGGAACTCGAGCCGATGAATCCTCACGAGAGGAAGATCGTGCATGAGACCTTGGCGGACAATGACGACGTCGTGACCTTCAGCACGGGCACCGAGCCCAATCGTTTCGTCACCATCGAGCCGAAGGCTCCCGAGAAGGTGTACGGCACGCAGAGCTCCTTCCGCAAGCACGGCATCAAGACCAAGAGCTACGGTGTGAAGAGAAGAGGTTTTTAAGTACATATGGATACCATCGCGGCTATCTCCACTCCCCTCGGAGCGGGCGCCATCGGCATCGTGAGATTATCCGGAGAGCAATCTTTAAGCATTGCGCTCCGATTTTTTCATTGTTCGGGGGTTTCGGAGCCCGCGGACGTCACGCCGAATATGCTCCGCCTCGGCACCTTTATAGGGGGGAGCGTTCGCGAGAAGTGCATGATGGTATATTTCCGCGCCCCGAAATCGTATACGGGGGAGGATATCGTGGAGTTCCACGTCCACGGCGGCGCGTATCTTACGGAGTGCGTCCTCGACACCCTGCTCGGCGCAGGGGCGAAGATGGCGGCACCCGGGGAATTCACCCGTCGCGCCTTCTTTAATGGGAAAGTCACGTTGGATGAGGCGGAGGGCGTCGCGAGAATGATCGGCGCGGAGAGCGAGGCGGAGCTTCGCGAAGCGTATGGTCTGATGAGCGGACGATTCCACGCCGCGATCGACGAATTGATCTCCGAGCTCACCAAGGTACTATCCACCTTGGAGGCGTCCCTCGACTACCCCGAAGAGATGGCGGAGGAGTCGGATGATGCGATCAAGCGCGCCTACGAAGTGCGTGACAAGTTGCAGACCCTCCTCGACAGCTACAAGACGGGCAAGATCATAAAAAGCGGCATCACCGTCGCCATCGTCGGCAAGACCAATGTCGGCAAATCCTCTTTGATGAATAGCATTCTCGGCTATTCCCGCGCCATCGTCACCGACGTGCACGGCACCACCCGCGACGTCATCGAACAGAGCATGGTGCATAAGGGCGTCAAGATCAATTTTCAAGACACGGCGGGGCTCCGCACGACGGGCGACCTCGTGGAGAATATCGGCATCGAGCGCTCCCTGATGGCGGCGCGCGGCGCGGACGTCGTCTTGTACGTGATGGAGTCCAATCGCGAGCTCGACGAGCACGAGCTCTCAGAGATCCGCGGTTTCAGCAAGAAAGTCATCTTGGTCAATAATAAGATAGACGTATACGGCAGCGCCTCCTCGGGCGTGAACGTCAGCGCGAAGACGGGGGAGGGCGTGCAGGTGCTCCTCGACGAGATCGTGCGGGCGGCGCTCGGCGACAGACGCTCGGCGGATACTTTGATGGAAGAGAGGCACGCGGATTGTTTGCGTCGTGCGCTCAGGAGTCTGAATGCCGCTCTGTCCGCTTGCGGCAGCGCGGAGAATGAATGTGTGCTCGTGGACTTCCGCGAGAGCATCGAGGCATTATATGAGATCGGCGGCGGCAACGCGACGGAGAGCATCATCAACGACGTTTTCAGTCGTTTCTGCGTGGGCAAATGAGATACGACGCCATCGTGGTCGGCGCGGGACACGCCGGAGTAGAAGCGGCGCTCGCGCTCGCGAGGCTGGGGAATGAGACGCTCATCGTGACATTGGACGCCCGTTCCGTCTCCCATATGGCGTGCAACCCGAATATCGGCGGCACGGGCAAAGGTCACCTCGTACGCGAAGTGGACGCTCTCGGCGGTCAGATGGGACTGAATGCGGACGCTTCTCTCTTGCAGATCAAGATGCTGAATAAGAATAAAGGCGCGGCGGTGCAGAGCCTGCGCGGGCAGACCGACAAAGAGGTCTACCACGAGAATATGCTCCGCACGCTCGTGGCGCAGAGCGGTCTCACCCTCCTCGAAGGGGAATGCGAGGACGTCCTCGTCGAAGGCGGCAAGGTCGCGGGCGTCGTCGTGAACGGCACGAAGTACGAAGCACGGGCGGTCGTTCTCTGCACGGGGGTATATCTGTCCTCTCGCACCATCACGGGCGAGGAGATCCGTGAGGCGGGACCGTATGGATTCGAGAATAGCAAGAATTTATCCGCGGCGCTCCTCGCGAAAGGTCTCCCGCTTCGCCGTTTCAAAACGGGTACGCCTGCGCGCGTATATGCGGACAGTATAAATTACTCGGTGATGGAGAGAGAAGACGGCGACTATGATATCCGTTGTTTCTCCTTCCTGACCGAGGGACGTCTCCTCGAGCAGGTGCCGTGCTATCTGACCTACACCAATCTCGAGACCCATCGCATCATTCGGGAGAATATCGACCGCGCCCCCCTTTATAACGGCACCATCCACGGCGTCGGACCGCGCTACTGCCCCTCCATCGAGGACAAAGTGATGCGTTTCGCGGAGAAAGAACGCCATCAAATATTCATCGAGCCGGAAGTTAAGGGCGGCGAACTGATGTACGTGCAAGGCATGAGCAGCAGCCTGCCGAAAGACGTGCAGGAGGCGATGTATCGCTCGGTAAAGGGCTTGGAGAGCGTGCGTTTCGCGCGCTACGCCTACGCCATCGAGTACGATTGCATCGATCCTTTGGCGCTCACCCCCGCCCTCGAAGTGAAGGGCATATCGGGTCTCTTCTCCGCGGGACAATTCAACGGGAGCAGCGGCTATGAAGAGGCGGCGGCGCAGGGCATCATGGCGGGCATCAACGCCTCTCGAAAAATCCACGGGCAGACGCCTTTCGTGCTCCGTCGCGATCAGGCGTATATCGGCGTCCTCATCGACGACCTCGTCACAAAGGGCACCAACGAGCCTTATCGTATGATGACCGCGCGCGCGGAATATCGCCTGTCGCTCCGTCAAGATAATGCGGATAGGCGCTTGACCCCGCTCGGGCGGGAGATCGGACTGGTGGACGACAGAAGGTGGGAGAGTTACCTCGCCCGTAACGAGAAGAAAGACGCCATCACCGAGGCGTTCTCAGCGAGCGTTCCATTGAGAAAAGTCGCCGCCTTGTTCGAGGAGAAAGGGGAGACAGCCACCGTCGGCATGACTGTCGGCGAAATGCTGAAACGCCCCTTCATCACGGCGAAAGATATCCTGCCTTTTCTCCCCGAAGCTCTTCGCGACGAAGACCTCGCGGAAGAGGCGGCGGTGGAGATAAAATACGGCGGGTATCTCACGAAAGAGCAGGCGTTTCGCGCCGAAGCGCGTCGTATGGAAGAGCGCGTCCTGCCCGCTGACATCGACTACCTCGGGATGGATAATCTCAGGCTGGAAGCGCGGCAGAAACTCGACAAAGTGCGCCCCGTCACGCTGGGACAGGCGTCCCGCATCAGCGGCGTCAGCCCCGCGGATATCGCGGTGCTCATCACGTATCTCATCAAACAGAATAAATAGGCGGAGAATTATGCTGAAAGACGTATTGGAGAAAATGGGGATCGAGATCGGTGAACGCGAAGAGACTCTCTTCGACGTATATTATCGCCACCTCATCGAATGGAATGAGAGATTCAATCTGACCGCCATCACCTCGCGGAAAGAGGTGGACGTCAAGCACTTCGCAGACAGCGTCTCGGCGGCGAAATTTTTCCCGCAGGGTTCCTCTGTCGTGGACGTCGGGAGCGGTGCGGGTTTCCCCGCAATTCCCCTGAAGATCGTCCGTCCCGACCTCGACATCACGATGCTCGACTCTCTCCAAAAGCGCGTGAACTTTCTCCTCTCCGCCCTTGCCGTGCTCGACATAGAGGGCAGGGCGTTCCATCTGCGCGCAGAAGAGGCGGCATATACCGATATGCGCGAGAGTTTCGACGTAGCCACGGCGCGCGCCGTCGCGAATACCAAGCTCTTGGTGCAATATCTTCTCCCGCTCGTGAAAGTGGGAGGCAGAGCCATCCTCTATAAGGGCGGGGACGTCGATGCGGAGCTCAAGGAAGCGGAGAGTGCCATCAAGACCCTCGGCGGCATGGTCACCCTGACCGAACGTTGCGACTTCGAGGGAATGGGCAGAACGATCATCGTCATCGACAAGACCTTCTCCACCCCGACCCAGTATCCGCGGAAGAAGATCAAATAAGGCTTTTTTCAGAGAAAGGACGCTATGACGAGCAAAGAAAATATAATGCTTTCGGTCGAAAAAAACTTTGACAAGCCGCCCTTTCTGTGATAATATGATATAGCATTTGTAAAAGTGCAATGGAGAAGTACCCAAGAGGCTCAAGGGGCTCCCCTGCTAAGGGAGTAGTACGTGTGAAGCGTAGCGAGGGTTCGAATCCCTCCTTCTCCGCCA
>JAFTBD010000137.1 GCA_017455385.1 Clostridia bacterium | reverse complement strand
CACCCGTATCATTCGGTTGAAAGACGGAGAGATGATCTCGGACACCATGCCGTATGATGAGGAGCCCGCTGACGTCGCGGCGGAAGCAGCGTCCGCAGAGGCGACGGAGCCCGCACCCGAGAAGGATAAAAAAGCTAAGAAAACGAAGAAGCCGAGCATGTCCTTCTTCACAGCCCTGTCTCTCTCCATTCGCAATTTGTTTACCAAGAAGGCGCGCACTTTCTTGACTGCATTCGCGGGCAGTATCGGCATCATCGGCATCGCCCTCATCCTTTCGCTCTCCAATGGTTTCCAGAATTATATCGATCGAGTGGAAGCGGAGGCGCTCTCGGGTTATCCTCTTACCATCAATCGTACCAATAGCAGTATGGGTATGGAAGACTTCATGGAGCTGTTCAATAAAAACGGTTCTTCGGACGGGGAAAGGGAATACCCCGAAGAAAGAGTGGTCTATTCCGATCCGCTTGCCGCAAGTTTATTGAAAAAGTGGGGGGATACGACCTCGAAAAACGACCTCAAATCTTTCAAGGCATGGCTTGATGGGAAAGAGAAAGAGCTCAGCGAAGTCACCAACGCGGTGAAATACGGCTACAGCCTGAATTATTGCATTTATTCCGAGAAGAAGAAATCGAACGGCACGACGAAATACGTGCAGCATTACCCCTTCGAAAAAGAACAACTCGGGAAATACGAGAACTTCGAGAATACGATGGACAGTCTTCCCATTTGGGAGGAACTCGTCAGCAGTCAAGAGTATCTCGATATGCAGTATGACGTCATTGAAGGCTCTTGGCCGAAAGCATATAAGGATAGTGATAACGAAGTATTCGACGTCGTGTTGTCGGTGGATAAATATAACCGTATTTACGACTATCTTCTCTATGCCATCGGTGTCATGGATCTGAATGAAGATATCCTCAAGAATACGAGAACGGCGGCGGCGAAGATGTATTCTTTCGATGAGTTGATCGGAAAAGAATACAAGGTGATCTTGGCGGCGGAGCGCTTCACGAAAAACGAAGAAACGGGTATTTGGGTGGATCAAGTCGATGATGACGAATATATGCACGAACTCCTCGATAACGCCATAACCATCCGTATCGCGGGCATCATCCGTCCGAAAGAGGGAACGAACCTCGGCAGTATGACAGGCGTTATCGGGTACACGCGCGACCTCACGTACCATATGATCGACAAGATCAATGCGATGCAGATCATCACGGAGCAGAAGGCTTCGACCGACGTGAACGTTCTGACGGGAACGGCATTTGAGAAAGAAGACGATTACGACACCATTCTCAGAGCTTTCGGCGTGGCGGATAAAGACACTCCTACCTCCATTCGTTTCTATGTCAAAGGTTTCGAGGAGAAAGAGAAGCTCGTCGCCCTCATTAACAGTTACAATGACGAAGTCCGTGCGACCGATCCCGACAAGGTCATCGAATACAGCGATTCGGTGGCGATATTGATGAGTTCGGTCAGCACCATCATCAACGCAGTCTCTTACGTGCTTATCGCGTTCGTTTCCATTTCGCTCATCGTGTCATCCATTATGATCGGTATCATCACGTACATTTCGGTATTGGAACGCACGAAAGAGATCGGCGTTTTGCGCTCCATCGGCGCGAGCAAAGGGGACATTTCTCATCTCTTCGACGCGGAAACGGTCACGATCGGATTGATGTCGGGCGTATTCGGCATCATCGTCACGCTCTTGCTCAATATTCCCATCAATCTCATTATCTACTCTTTGACGGGACTGAGCGGGCTTGCCGCCTTGCCGCTTCTCGGCGGGGTAGGACTCGTCGTCATCAGTATGCTGCTGTCTTTCGTGGCGGGCTTCATTCCATCCAAGATCGCGGCGAAGAAAGATCCCGTCGTCGCCTTGCGTACGGAGTAAAGGAAAGAATATGGAACTGGTCATCGCATCGAATAACGTGAATAAGATCCGCGAGATCAGGGAGATCATCGGCGGTGCATTCGAGAAGACGTATTCTCTTGCCGAACTGAATATACATTGCGATCCGGAAGAGACCGCGGAGGACTTTCTCGGGAATGCGCTCATCAAGGCGCGTGCCATTCGGGAATATACCGACAAAGCCGTCATCGCAGACGACAGCGGACTTATGGTGGATTGTCTCGGCGGCGCCCCGGGCGTGCATTCGGCGCGCTATGCGGGCGAGCCTGTTTCGGATGAAGCGAATAACGCGCTCCTCTTGAAGAATATGGAAGGACGCTCGCCCCGTACGGCGAAGTACGTGGCAACGATGGTGCTCCTCTATCCCGACGGAAGCTATAAAGTCGGCACGGGCGAAGTGAAAGGGGAGATCATCACGGAGGCGAGAGGAAAGGGCGGATTCGGCTACGATCCTTATTTCTATTCTTACGACCTGCAAAAGACCTTCGGCGAGGCGACGCCGAATGAGAAGAATGCCGTCAGCCACAGAGCGATGGCACTACACGACTTACTGAAACAATTATGATCATTACTGTTTTCTCGGATCTGCACGGTGACAGCGATAAACATATGGAAGAGGCGTTCGAGTACAGCGACTACGTCATTTTCCTCGGGGACGGGCTTCAGCGTATCCTCGGTTTCGAATACGATCATCCCGGGAAGTTCCTGTATGTCAGAGGGAATTGTGACTTGTGGGATAACACCCCCACGAAGCGCCTCATCGACCTCGACGGCGTCCGCATCTTGGCGACGCACGGGCATGAACAACACGTCAAGACAGGGATCCTGTGGCTCCTTCGCGAAGCGAAAGAAGAGAATATCAACGTCGTTCTATTCGGTCATACACACCGTGCTTCGGTGGAAGAGTTCGACGGCGTTTTATTCGTAAATCCGGGTAGCGCGTCCCGTCAATACGGCGGCAGAGCCACTGCCGCGAAGCTCACGATAGAGAATGGAAGATATTTTGCCGAAATCATAAATTTTGACTGAATATAGTTGACATTTTCCGGAGCATCATAGTATTATTACAAACGCTGCTACTGAAATATGCGGGTGTAGTTCAACGGTAGAATCCCAGCCTTCCAAGCTGGTCGTGTGGGTTCGATTCCCATCACTCGCTCCAGAAGTGCTAGGCGGGGGCCAGTAGCTCAGCAGGATAGAGCAACGGCCTTCTAAGCCGTAGGTCGGGGGTTCGAATCCCTCCTGGCTCGCCAGCACAAATAAATTATAGAAAAGATGGTGGGTATAGCTCAGCTGGTTAGAGCGCCAGGTTGTGGCCCTGGAGGCCGAGAGTTCGAATCTCTCTACTCACCCCACTTTTTTATTATTGGGGTGTCGCCAAGCGGTAAGGCACGAGACTTTGACTCTCGCATCCGTAGGTTCAAATCCTGCCACCCCAGCCAAGAAGAACTCGCTGAAAAGCGAGTTTTTTCGTTCTTAACGGCAGAATTTGAACGAGAGCGTTAAGAAAACAGCACGGTGCGCTGTTTTTAGCGGCTGACCGAAGCTCGGCGCGATGCATAAAACAAGATAGAACGATTTGCTTCGTGACGAGCAAGAGCAAATCCTGCCACCCCAGCCAAAAGAGACCTTAATTGAACTCCGTTTCAGTTAAGGTCTCTTTTTATCCAAACCGCAAGGTTTGGCATATCATCACACCTTTAGGTGTGCATATCATCAAGGGCGCCGCCCTTGCATATCACCACGGCACAGCCGTGCATACGTGCATCCTTGCGGTTTGATGATATACAGCACTTTGTGCTGATGATATACAAGCTGACGCTTGATGATATCCACGCATCTGCGTGATAATGCGGATCATATAATGTTGATTGTTTGTGTCGTTTATGGTATGCAAACTGATAAATAATATGGAAATACAAATTTTGTTACCGCCGCGCAGCCACAGAGAACTCGCTATTAAGCGAGTTTTTTGTATGTAAAGGTAGGATCCGAACGAATTTTTATGCATTTTGCAAACTTGCGCGCAGAATATATATCATGCACTCCACGGGGGTGTACATCGTGCCGCCGCTTGCGCTTGTAGGAACATTTCCCTTGTATATGTATTACTTTTTTGTTATACTCAGTATAGGCATCTATCGGATGCGTTATTATTCCAGATCGGAGAGTTGGTATGAAGAAAGTAATAGGGATTCTTCTTGTGATAGTGATCGTAGTCGGATTCGTGATCTTCTTGCTTGCTTTTGCTTCTGCCGGATTCAGTTTCACCAATATGGTCAATGGGAATGCGGAGACGAATACCTATGCTGTCTCTGCCGAATTTGACAAGATAGACATTTCCACATCGGAAACGGACGTCACTTTTATGCTTGCCGATGCAGAAGGGATCCGTGTCGTATGTACGGAGCGTTCCAAAATGAAGCATACCGTCACCGTGGAAGACGGGACATTGAAAGTTATAGCGGTCGATGAGCGTAAATGGTACGAGCGCATTTCTTTCTTCTCGGGAGCTCTTCGTATGACGGTTTACCTTCCGTCTAAGGTCTTTGCGTCCTTGAAAATAGAAGATAGCACGGGAGACGTATCGATTCCGAAAGATTTCTTATTCGGGAATATCGACGTCACGGCGAGCACAGGAGATGTCGATTGTCGTGCTTCTGTTACGGAACTCCTTAAGATCTCGATTAGTACGGGCAGTATTTATATAAAGGAATTGACTGCCGAGAAGATGGCCCTTTCGGTCTCGACGGGGAAGGTTACCGCGGAGTCTGTTACTTGCAATAGTGAGATATCGATCGATGTCAGCACAGGTAAAACGACCTTGACCGACCTTACTTGCCAAACGTTTGTGACGAGCGGAAGCACGGGGCAACTCGTAATGAAAGATGTCGTCGCTACCGATAATTTCACCATTGAACGTTCTACCGGGAATATACGTTTCGATCATTGTGATGCAGGCGATATCTCGATCAAAACATCGACAGGCGATGTTTCGGGTACGCTTCGTTCCGGCAAGATCTTCGTGACGAGGACTTCTACGGGGATTATCCGAGTTCCGGATTCTATTACGGGAGGCAGATGCGAGATATCGACCTCTACAGGCGATATAGAAATCGGGATTTCCGAGTAATAAATATTGCGCTGAGGAAGATATGATGGAGCCCTTCGATCTCAGCGAGGAATGCAGATGAACGAGAAAAAGATACTATATTGTGCCGATCGCCTAGCGTGGCGAGACTGGCTCGAAGCGCATTTTGAGACGGAAAAGGAGATATGGTTCGTCTTCCCGTCGATCCGTTCCGGTGAGGTCGGTGTTTCCTATAATGACGCGGTCGAGGAAGCTCTTTGCTTCGGGTGGATAGACGGTCAGGCGGGCAGACTTGACGAAATGCATCAATTACGCCGTTTTACGCCGCGTAGGAAAGGGAGCGGATATTCTCAGCCTAATATCGAGCGATTGATCCATCTCGATTCGCTCGGTCTCATCCATCCTTCCGTCAGACCTTCCGTCGAAACTGTTATTTCCACACCGTTCGTCTTTCCGGAGGATATTCTCGACGAGATACGGCGAGACCCTGTCGCTTGGCATAATTATCAAGGCTTTTCGGACTCATATAAGCGGATACGAATCGCCTACATAGATGCGGCAAGGAAACGTCCCGCAGAGTTCAGAAAGAGATTGGACAACTTCTTGCAAAAGACGAGAGAGAATAAACGTATCATCGGATACGGCGGCATTGACAAATATTATAAATGAGTTCACCGATCGCTATCGATCGGGCGCAGATTAAAACGAAAGAGGTATACGTATGGATAAAATGATAGCCTACTGCGGACTGGATTGCGAAAAGTGTGACGCATACATAGCGACGATCAAGGACGATCAGGCACTCAGAGAGAAGACGGCGAAGATATGGTCGGAATGGAACCACGTCAACATTCTTCCGGAACATATCCGTTGCGAAGGATGCCGTGCGAGCGGCGCGAAATTCGTGTATTGCGAGGCGCTCTGTCCCGTGCGTCAATGCGCTCTCAAGAAGGGCGTCGGGACTTGCGGCGACTGCGCGGACATTGATACGTGCCCCACAGTCGGCAAGGTATTTGAGAATGCCCCCGATGCGCGCGAACGTTTGAAACAGTAAGAGGGAAGAAAATATATGAAACATTATATCCTTGCAAAATTCAAAGACAACGCGGATACCGAACGGCTTTATTTCGAGATAAAGACGCTTTTCGAGCGCACGCTTGAGATCGAAGGTGTGGAGAAGGTCGTCGTGCATAAGACGAACAGCACGAGGGAGAATCGTTACAGTATCATGATCGAGATGACTCTCACGCCGCAGGGACTCGCGGCGTACGACGTATGTGACGCGCATAAAGAATGGAAGGCGAAATACGGAGACCGCCTCGCCACCAAAGCGATTTTCGACTGTGAGGAGTCCGATGACGAATAGGGTCGTTGTTTATATTCACGGGAAAGGCGGAAGCGCATCGGAAGCGGATCATTACAGAGCGTTTTTCCCTAATAGAGAAGTTATCGGATTCGATTATTCCGCGCAAACGCCGTGGGCGGCGCAAGAGGAATTCGCTCGCTTTTTCGAGGGAGTATCCGCGCGTGCGGAGCATATCGTCTTGGTCGCGAATAGTATCGGCGCTTATTACGCAATGTGCGCCTTGGCGAAAAAGAGTATCGAGAAGGCGTATTTCATCTCGCCTATCGTCGATATGGAGGGTTTGATCCTCGGAATGATGCGCGCCGAGAGGGTTTCCGAGTCGGAATTGCGCGAGAAAAAGGTCGTCAAGACGTCTTTCGGAGAAGACCTGTCTTGGGAATATCTCGCGTGGGTGCGGGAGCATCCCGTCGATTGGCACATTCCCACCGAGATCTTGTATGGCAAAAAGGATGCTTTGCAGTCTATCGAGATGATACGGGCATTCGCCGCGCGGAGCGACGCGGGCGTTACCGTGATGAGAGGCGGGGAACATTGGTTCCACACCGAGGAACAGATGCGTTTTCTGGATGAGTGGCTTCGGAGCAAGGTATAGCTTGCTTTCGCGACGTAAGAGAAGAGGAGAGAATTATGGCAACGAGCAGATCGTATTACGAGTATTTATCCGACACGTTATCCCGCGTGGGGGACGTCACTTTTCGCCCGATGATGGGGGAGTACCTTCTTTATTATGAGGGGACGCTTGTCGGCGGGATCTACGATGACAGGCTTCTCGTGAAGCCGACCGCGTCCGCCGTGGCGCTCCTGCCGAATGCCGCTTATGCTCTGCCGTACGAAGGGGCGAAAGAGATGCTCCTCGTGGAGGATCCGGAGGATAGCGAGCTTATGCGTGCTCTCTTTGAGGGGATCGCCGCTGACCTTCCGAAAAAGAAGAAATAGTTTTATTTATTCCTTATAGGTGCTTTATTGTTTTACTTGACAGAAAAATCATTCGTGATAAAATATAAGTAAGAAAAGTAAGAAAAGGCGGACTTTTTATGAAAGAATACCAAGAGAATAGGTTCATAATCAGCGTCAAAGTCGGTCCGAAAGGGCAGATCACCATTCCCGTCGAGGCTCGCAAGATGTTCAATATCAATACGGGGGACACCTTGATGGTAATGGGGGACATCCATCGCGGGATCGCGCTCGTGAAAGACGATGAATTTTATAAGCTGATGGGAGGCTTCTATGGCAGTGATAAGAACGTGTGATCTACGGAAAGAGTACCAAGACGTCGTCGCTGTGGACGGCGTGTCTTTGGACGTGGAGGAAGGCGAGCTTTTCGCGCTTCTCGGTGTCAACGGAGCGGGGAAGACCACCCTTATCAAGATGTTGACGTGCCTGACCGCGCCGACCTCGGGCGATGCCTTCGTGATGGAGCATTCCATCCTTCGGGAGAAAGAAGATGTGAAATCGGTCATCGACGTATCCATGCAGGAAACGGCGGTCGCGAGGAACCTCACCGTGGAGGAGAATATCGAGTTTTATGCGGCGCTGAACGGCCACACCAAAGAGGAGATCGAGGCGGCGAAGGCCGCTCTGTATTCCGCTTTCGACCTCGGGCAGGTGAAAGGGAAGAGGGCGTCCAAACTATCGGGCGGTTGGCAACGAAAGCTCTCTATCGCATTGGCGCTCGTGTCCGATCCGAAGGTCCTCTTTCTCGACGAACCGACGCTCGGTCTCGACGTCATCGCACGCCGCGAACTGTGGAAGACGATCCGCGCCTTGAAGGGCAGAATGACCATCGTGCTCACCACCCATTATATGGAAGAAGCGGAAGCCCTCGCAGATCGCATCGGCATCATGAAAGGCGGCAAGTTGCTTTTCGTCGGCACGAAAGAAGCGCTCTTTGCGGAGACGGGGAAGGATAACGTCGAAGACGCCTTCATTCGTATGGTAGGAGGTGATCTCGATGCGTAACTCGATAGGCAGGATAGCTACATTGACGAAGCGGAACATAAAGGAGATCATCCGCGATCCGCTCACCCTTATATTTATGCTCGCGATGCCTCTTTTTATGGAGATACTCTTCTATGCGATCTTCCACACGATGACTTCGCAGTTCGAGATGAAGTATTTGGCGCCGGGCATTGCCGTCTTCGCGCAGGCGTTCTTGTCACTCTTCGCGGGACTGCTCATTTCTCTCGACAGGACGACTTCCTTCTTGACGAGGCTCTTCGTCTCCAAGGCTCGCCCATATGAATTCATTTTCGGCTATACCTGTGCGCTCCTCCCGATCGTGCTCGTGCAGTCGGTGCTCTTCTTTGTGGTCGGCGGCATCCTTGATTCGTCCTTCTGGTCGGTCACGATGCTTCTCGGCATCCTTCTCAGCTTGGTGACTGCATTCTTCTTCATCGGAATCGGCATCTTGCTCGGCTGTCTATGCACGGATAAGTCGGTCGGAGGCGTGGCTTCCGTCATCATCGCGGGGCAATCTCTTCTCTCCGGGATGTGGTTCCCGACCGAAGGACTCGGAAAGGGGATGCTGACGCTTATGCGGATCTTGCCCTTCAGAAACGCGACGATGCTTCTGCAGAATGCGGTCAACGGCTACGGAGACCTTTTCGCCGACCTCATTTCACCCCTTCTCATCGTGCTTGCGTATGCGTTAGTGGCGTTCATTTCTGCGGTCCTCGTTTTCCGCAAGAAAATGCGTGCATAGTCTGTTGCAAATAGAAAACTTTTTGACGAATAATTGCGCGATTTCGCTTGTATTTCCGAGCGGATTGTACTATATTTGTTAGTGGTTCGATATATTATTGCGAGGACGGAATTATGTGGCAAGTGGCATATGGCATTTTGATACCTTTCTTGGGGACGTGTCTCGGCGCGTCGTGCGTATTCTTTATGCGCGGCGAGATGAATGAGAAGCTCAAGAAAGCGCTCAGCGCCTTTGCCGCCGGCATCATGGTATCCGCCTCTTTTTTTAGTTTGATATTGCCCGCTATCGAGGAGTCGCAGGGACTGGGTAAACTCTCTTTTATGCCCGCCTTGGTCGGATTCCTCATTGGTATGCTCTTCTTGCTCGCTCTCGACATCTTGATCCCCCATATCCACAATGATAAGAGCGAAGAAGGCGTGAAGAGCGGGCTCAAGCGCACCACCAAGATGTTTCTTGCCGTTGCCTTGCATAATCTGCCCGAAGGCATGACGGTCGGCGTCATTTTCGCGGGATGGCTCTTCGGCAATGACAGCATCAGCCTTATGGGCGCCGTCGTGATGTCCGTCGGTATCGCTTTGCAGAATTTCCCCGAGGGAGCCATCGTGTCCATGCCACTCCGCGCGGAAGGAATGGATAAAGGGAAGACCTTCCTTTACGGCGTGTTGTCCGGTGTCATCGAGCCGATAGGCGCGCTTCTCACAATTTTCGCCGCCAAGATATTCCTTCCTATTTTGCCGTATCTTCTCGCATTCGCCGCAGGCGCTATGTTTTACGTCGTGGTGGAGGAGCTCATTCCCGAAACGGCGAAAGGCGAGCATACGAATATCTCCACCATTTGCTTTGCGGTCGGCTTCGTTGTGATGATGGCTCTCGACGTCGCGCTCGGCTGAGAGAATATCCATACTGTAAGATAGAGGCATTTGCCTCTTT
>JAFTBD010000136.1 GCA_017455385.1 Clostridia bacterium | reverse complement strand
GACGGCGCGAGCGGAATTTCTTGTGCTGATGTATTTCATTGCGGTTTTATTATCAGACCACCTTTTCGTTATCGACGTCCTCGAGGAACGCGGGAAGGGTGTCCGTGCTGGCGCTCAAAACGATCTCAACCGCGCAATTTCTGCTCGCTTTCTTGACTTCGTCATAGAAAAGCTGCATATCTTCCACCTTCTTGCCGGTGATACGGTGCGCGCCGTCGACATACAGGATATCGATATCGGAATTGGATGCCAAGATGCCTTTGATGAAACCGGCAAGCTCCGCTTCCGTCGTGACGCCGAAGTTCTGCACGTTGATGAGCCTGATCTGGATGCTGAGATCGAACTTGTAACGATCGGTATACGTCAAGAAAACGACGTTGCCCGCGCTCTTTTTCACGATCTCATTCGCTTCGTCGATGAGTTTCGCCGTCTTGCCGCTGCCTTTTGCTCCATATACGATTCTAACCATGTTGAGTCCTCCTTAAAAAATGCGTTTTTCTTTATTATACTATAATTGTCTACAGTTTTTTACATCAACTTTCCGCACGCGCACTCTACTGAAAAACGCGCGGGACGTACGCGCTTACGCGCGCTCCGCGATCTTGACGAAATGAGCGTAACGTGCGGGATCCGCCTCGCGAACCAGCTCGTCCAGCTCCTCGTCGCCCATCGCAGCCACCCTGCCTCCCGCATACATCTCGTCCACTCTCGCCTTCACGGCAGCGACGATGGGATCGCTCTTCGCGACTTTCTCGCCCTCGGGGAGAGAATAGCTGTTATTGATCCAGTACGCGATGCCCGCGAGACCGCTGTTATTATCCACGCAGACCATCGGGGGACGATTCAGTATCTTGGTGGTATTGAAGATATTATAAATCTCCTCGTCCTTCATCAGACCGTCCACGTGGACGCCCGCTCTCGTGACATTGAAATCTCTGCCGACGAAGGGGGTGCGGGGCGGGATCTTATAGCCGATCTCACGTTTGAAGTAATCCGCGATCTCGGTGATGACCGAAAGATCCATCCCGTCGGTCGTACCTTTGAGGGAGGTGTACTCGATCGCCATCGCCTCCAAGGGGCAGTTGCCCGTCCTCTCGCCGATACCGAGGAGGGCGCAGTTCACCGCCGAGCAACCATAGAGCCATGCGGTAGCGGCATTGGTGACCACCTTATAGAAGTCATTATGACCGTGCCATTCCATCTGCTCGCTGGGGACCTCACCGTAACGCCACAGACCGTAGATGGTCCTCGGCACGCTGCGCGGGAGCGAGGAGCCGGGATAGGTGACGCCGTAGCCCAACGTATCGCAGGCACGCACCTTGATGGGGATGCCGCTCTCTTTGGAGAGTTTCATCAGCTCGCGGACGAAAGGAACGACGTAACCGTAGGAGTCCGCCCTCGTGATGTCCTCGAGGTGAGCGCGGGGCACGATGCCGCGGTCAAGCGCCTTTTTAACGATGGAGAGATATTTGTCCATCGCTTGGGCGCGGGTCAAATGCAATTTGTTGAAGATATGATAGTCGGAACAGCTGACGAGGATACCCGTCTCTTTGATGCCCATCTCCTTGACGAGCTCGAAGTCGGAATCCGTCGCGCGGATCCAACTGGTGATCTCCGGAAACTCGTAGCCGAGCTCTTGGCAGGCGCGGACCGCCGCTCTGTCCTTCTCGCTGTAGAGGAAAAACTCGCTCTGTTTGATGATGCCCTTCTTGCCGCCGAGGCGATGCATCATCTTATAAAGATCCACGATCTGCTCCACCGTGAAGGGGTGCATGGACTGCTGTCCGTCGCGGAAGGTGGTGTCCGTGATCCACAGGTTCTCCGGCGTATTCATCGGCACGGTGAAAAAGTCGAACGCCGTGCGGGGGATATTGTCGTAATCGAAGAACTCCCTGAAAAGGTTCGGCTCCGCCACATCTTGCAGCGAGTAAGAATAGGTCTGCTCTTGCAACAAGTGTTTGTGCGTGTTATAGAATATCATATTTCCTCCCTTGATGCCGCTTTATGCGTCTTCGCTGCCTCTCAGCAACTCATTCTGTTCGTTCAGGGCGAGCGCCTCGATCATCTCGAGCATATCGCCGTCCAAGAACTGTTCCAAGCTGTAAAGCGTCATACCTATACGATGATCGGTGACTCTGCCCTGCGGGTAATTGTACGTACGGATACGTTCGCTCCTATCCCCGCTCCCCACCTGCGCGCGCCTCTTCTCGGCGTATTCTTTATCCGCTTGGGAGCGATAATAGTCGTACAATTTGGACTTTAGGACCTTCATCGCTTTTTCTTTATTCTTTATCTGTGACTTCTCGTCCTGACAAGTCACCACGAGACCGGTCGGCAAATGCGTGATACGGATCGCGCTCTCGGTCTTATTGACGTACTGACCTCCCGCACCGCCTGCGCGGTAGGTGTCTATCTTGAGGTCGGCGGGATTGAAATCCGCATCAACGTCTTCCGCCTCGGGAAGCACCGCCACCGTCGCCGCCGACGTGTGGATACGCCCCTGCGACTCGGTCGCGGGAACACGCTGTACGCGGTGGGCGCCGCTCTCGTATTTCAACTTGCTGTAAGCGCCCTTGCCCGACACGAGAAAGACCGCTTCTTTCACGCCGCCGAGGTCGGTCATATTCATATCCACTTCCTCGGTCTTCCAATGCATACGTTCCGCAAAACGCATATACATACGCATCAGCACCGCGCCGAACAAGCTCGCCTCTTCGCCGCCCGTCCCCGCGCGGATCTCGATGACGACGTTCTTGTCGTCGTTGGGATCTTTCGGAAGGAGCTGGATCTTGAGGACGCCTTGCAGACGCTCCATTTCTTTCCTGAGGCTGTCGCGTTCCTCTTCCGCGAGGGCGATGAGCTCCGGATCGGATTCGGAAGTAAGCATCGCTTCGCATTCTTCGAGGTCATGCTCCGCCTTCAAATACGCATCGTAATTCGCGATGATCTCGGAGAGCGCGGAATGCTCCTTGGCGACCTTCTGCCATTCGTCTTGGCGAGCGATGACGTCGGGATCGGAGAGCTTACGATTCAGCTCCTCGTATTTGAGTTTCATCAGTTTCAACTTCTCAAACATTC
>JAFTBD010000135.1 GCA_017455385.1 Clostridia bacterium | reverse complement strand
GCTCCGTGTAGATGGCAACGTCGGTCGCCTGACCGCCGATACCGCCCGAAACGAGCACCTGATGGATCATAATGTCGGCACTGGGCAAAGCATACCTCTTGCCCTTGGTGCCTGCGGCGAGCAAGACAGCGCCCATGCTCATCGCGCTTCCGATACATATGGTATTCACGTCACACTTGATATAGTTCATAGTATCGTAGATGGCGAGCCCATCGGACACGCTGCCGCCCGGGCTGTTGATATAGAGAGAAATGTCCTTGGAGGGATCCTTCCCTTCCAGATAGATCATCTGCGCGATGATGCTATTCGCAAGCTCCGTAGTGACCGTACCCGAGAGGAAGATGATCCTATCTTCCAAGAGTCTGGAATAAATGTCGTATTGCCTTTCCCCGCGACTGGTCTGATCGATCACGTAAGGGATCGTGACGTACTGCATTTTTTCGTTATCCATAGTGGCTCTCCTTATATTTTTTATTTATTGACCTTTCAGCGAATTATATTACACCAATTTATTCTTTTCGGAAAGGATCTTCATCACCTTATCCGTCATCAATGTATTCAGGATATAGTCCGCTTCATCCTGCTTCATGCTCCTGCGATACTCGCCGACTTTCTTGCCTGCGTATGCCGCTCTGACCTCCACCGCCGCATCGAAATCGGCTTGCGTGACCTGAATGTTCTCCTTCTCGACGATATAATTCATAATGAAACGGATGGTCTCTTTCTCTTTCGCTTCGGACTTATAGGACTCGATAAGATCCGCTTCCGTCTTGCCGATATATTGCAGATACATTTGGAAAGGAATGCCTTGGCTCTCCATGCGCTGACGCATATCTTTCAACATATTTTGCGCGCGTTGTTCGATGAGCACCTCGGGGAACTCGATGGGGTTATTCTTGATGAGAGCCTCGATGATACGATTGGACGTGGCGACCTCAGCATTCTTCGCCTCTGTTTCTTCCGCCTTTGCGCGGAGATCCGCCTTATAGGCTTCCAAGGTGTCGAATTCGCTGACGTCTTTCGCGAAGTCATCATCTAAGTCGGGGAGTTTCTTCTCCTTGATCGTGTGGACAGTGCAAGCGAAGACAGCTTCTTTGCCTGCGAGATCTTTCGCGCCGTAATCCTTCGGGAAGGTAACGACGACGTCTTTGCTCTCGCCTGCTTTCACACCGATGAGCTGATCTTCGAAACCGGGAATGAAAGAACCGCTTCCGAGAACGAGGTCCTGCTTCTCCGCGGTGCCGCCGTCAAATTTCACGCCATCGATCGAACCGCTGTAATCAAGGTTCAGTTGATCGCCGTTCTGCGCCGGACGATCCACGACCTCCCAATATCCCGCCCTGTCGCGAGCGGCAGCGATCTGACGCTCAACGGCGCCATCGACGTCGGGAAGGACTCTCTCGATCTCGAGACCGGTATAGATGACCTCAACGTCTTTCGGTAGATAGGCAACGGTCAGAGAGAAGACGACCTTTCCGTTCTCCAGCGTCGCAACGTCGAGAAGAGGTCTCATCGCCAAATGCTCGGCATCGATGGTCTTCGATTCCATAAGGGCGTTATAGATCTCGTTCACGGCAACCTCCTCGGTGTCAGAGACGAAAACATCCTTCCCGTAAGTATGCTCAATGACGGAACGAGGGGCATGCCCTTTCCTGAAACCGACGATGGAGAACTTGCCTTTATTGGCAAGATACGCGCATTCGGAACAGATGTCCCACAACTCACCTTCCACCGTGAAGGTATAGATCTCGGTGAGGGTGGCAGTCTTCAGCTCGTAGGCGACGTCGAAGTCTTTCTTCTGAGCGCCGCATTTGACAGAAACTTTAAGAGTAGTGTTATTTTTCATTTCTTTTCCTCCGTAAATAGTGGCAAGATACATATTATCACAAAGTTTTAACGCGTGCAAGCGTAAAACAAGTATATCTTTAATAATTTTATTGATAAATAAAGAATGAATATGTTAAAATTTTGCTATGCCAAGCGATTATATCACGTTACACGCTCTCGCCGAAGAGCTTAATGATCGTTTATCCGGCGGGAAAATACGCAGGATCTGCCAGCCCGAAAAGGACGAGATCACTCTCAGCATATTCACAGGGCGGACGAATCTTCTTCTCGTCATAAGCGCAGACCCGAATAGTCCGCGCATCCATCTCACCACCGTAAAGAAGGAGAACCCCTATGCCGCACCGCCTCTTCTGATGATCTTGCGCAAATACGTCGGTGCTGCTGTCGTAAAGGGCATATCCGCCATCGCGAACGACCGCATCCTCGAGATCGCATTGAACGCAAGAAACGAGCTTTTCGACGACGAAGATTTCTATCTCGTTTGCGAGCTTATGGGCAGATACAGCAATATCATACTCCTCGACTCAGACAGACGCATCCTTGACTCTTTGTATAAACTCGTTCCGGACGAGAAACAGCGTCGCGAAATACTTATCGGCGCGCGTTACCTTCCCCCCGAGCAAAACAAAATCTTCATCGGAGACGAAACTCTCTTATGCAAGGCGCTCCGAGAGACAGACAGACCCTACCGCGATTTCCTGACAAAGGAGACCTCCGGCACTTCTTCCGCAGGTGCTGAACAGATCTTATCCGTCGCCGAGAAAGAAGGTGGTGTCTTCCCCGAAAATGTAGCAAGAATCGCACGCGCCTATTCCGACATTTATCATTCCCCTTATTTCCGACCCTGCATCAAGGTCGGGAAAACGGCCGATTTCTATCCCTATGATTGTTCTTTTGCTGAGACTGAGCCGCGCGATTCTCTGAATGATTGCGCCGATGAAGTCTTCTCCCTGCTCGACAGAAATGCTCGTTTGCACGCTTCTTCAAAAAACTTGGAGCGCATTCTGAACGCCGCCATCAAAAAAGCAAAGAACTCCATCCAAGCCATTTCAGAGAAACTCGCGGATGAGAGCAGATCCGAAGAGATACGGGTCACGGCGGAGCTCATCACGTCCAACCTATATAAAATCAAACCGCACGACCGTTCTGTCGAGGTATTCGATTATTACGCAAACGAGAATCGGATCATCGAATTGGATCCCTCTATGACTCCCTCCGCTTACGCGCAAAAACTCTATAAAAAATACGCAAAATTGAAACGCGGAAAAGAGATCAACGAGACGCTCCTCGCACAAAATGAAGCGAATCTAATGTACTACGAGACCTTACTCACTCAGCTGAAACTTGCGGAAACACAAGAAGATATCGCTATCACAGAAGAAGAGATGAGACAGGCAGGACTCTTGCGTGCGGCGAAAAAAGAAAGAAACAAAAAAGCCCTACCCTCTTATATGATATTCGAGGCAGGTGGCTACGAGATATTATGCGGTAAAGGCGGCATCCAAAACGAACTTATCACCTTCAAAGTCGCGAAAGAACGAGACCTATGGCTCCACGTAGCGAAGTCACACGGCTCCCACGTCATCGTCCTCAGCGAGAAGAATGCGACCATTCCCGAAATGGTACTCCTCATCGCCGCGGAGATCGCCGCATATTATTCGGACAGAAGAACCGACGTTTCCGTCCCCATCGATTATACGGCACGCAGAAACGTCAGGCGGCACCCTGCGAAAAAAGTCGGTCTCGTGTACTATTCCGATTATAAAACGATAGACGTCGTCCCGAACGCACACCCGGAACTGAAAAAATAATTATATTTTACTATGTGCGCCCAAGGTCACGAGCGCTTTTGCGAATGTGGCATTTACCGGCGCCACAAAAGTCATCTGCTCTCCCGTTCTCGGGTGGAACAAGACCAGTTTATGCGCGTGCAATAATTGTCCTTCGGGGGCGAGCGGACTGGCGGTCCCGTAGACGGTATCACCCACGACGGGATGTCCGATGCTTTTCATATGCACTCGGATCTGATGAGTGCGTCCCGTTTTCAATTCACATTCAACGAGAGTCTTATTCTTCAATACTTCAATGACCTTATAAATGGTGACCGCGCGTCTTCCGTCCTCGGAGATCGCCATCTTTTTGCGATCCTTCTTGCTACGTGCAATGGCTTTATCTATCACGCCGCCCTCGGAAGAAATAACTCCCTCAACCAATGCGTAATAATACCGCAACGCCTTCTTCGTGGATATCTGTTTGGAAAGCGAAAGGTGTGCTTCATCATTTTTCGCCACGACCAAAAGCCCCGAAGTGTCTTTATCCAAACGGTGAACGATCCCGGGACGTATCTCGCCGTTGATCCCGCTTAGATCCGAGATCTTATATAACAACGCGTTTACGAGAGTCCCGTCCGGCGATCCGCTCGCGGGATGGGTCACCATTCCCTGCGGTTTATTCACCACGACGATGTCATCGTCCTCGTAAACGATATCGATGGGGATATCTTCTCCGACCGCCGAAATAGGTCTCGGCTCCACGTTCTCAATCTCCACATTGTCCCCTACTTCGAGCTTATAGCCTGCCTTGGTGACCGTGGCACCGTTACAAAAAACGCGCCCTTCTTCGATGGCTTTCGCAACCGAGGAACGAGTCTTATTCATTGCGGCGGCGAGATATACGTCTATCCTCTCCCCTTTTTTCTCCACAGTAAATGTTTGCAACATATAAAAGGATCAATCCTCCTCGTCCCCGGACGATCGCTCATCCTCGGGAGATACGGATAGAGGCTCTGACATTTCAGCTTCTTCATCTTGAACACTACTCGGTGCGGCGGTTTCCTTGATTTGCGCTTTCTTCTTCGTGTCTATTGCATAAAAAACGATGAGATAAAGGATCAAAAGGATGACACCTATCGTCAAAACGACGTCCGCAAAATTACATATCGCGAAGTTTTTCCCGAATAGAGTATAGATAAAAGTGTACTCTATGAAATCCCGAACGTAGCCGAGCGCAATCCTGTCCACAAGGTTGCCGATCCCGCCCGCGAGGATGAAAGACAGAGCGACGTGCAAAAACACGCCGCCCTTCTCCTTGTACTTTTTCAGGATGAAGTGGGTGGCGGTGCCGATGACGCCCTCGATGGTGCTGAGCCGGGCCGACACAAAGGAGGCCACGTCCTTCAGGCTGCGGCCCGTGATGGTGACGGCGAAATCGTAGGCGCCGGACATGAGGTACATGCTCTCCACTTCCTCGAACTGATAGATGCGCTCGGCGATGCGGTCGAAGCCGTCCCCCCGCTGGGGAGTGACCCGCACCTCGATGAGGG
>JAFTBD010000134.1 GCA_017455385.1 Clostridia bacterium | reverse complement strand
TTGTTTTCAGCGATTGACCGAGGAATGCGAAAAGCATATAATTAAGAACGATCGTTTGCTTTGAGCATTGCGAGAACGAGATCCCTCCTTCTCCGCCAACCGGGAAAAGCTCGCGCTTAACGGAGAGATTCGAACGAGAGCGTAGAAAACAACAAAGAGTTTTGTTGTTTTCAGCGGTGAAGAGCGGTATCGGGGAGCTTAAAAGAAAAACTGAATAAACTATATCGGGGTGTAGCGCAGTTGGTAGCGCGCATGGTTCGGGACCATGAGGCCGGAAGTTCAAGTCTTCTCACTCCGACCATAGGACTGCTTGAGGGCAGTTCTTTTTTATATCCCGAACCATGTGCGCTAAGCGCGCGTATCGGGATCCCCGCACGATGAAAGATCGGGTGGGGTGAGGTGTGGGACCATGAGGCCGGAAGTTCAAGTCTTCTCACGGAGGCCTATGGACTGCTTGAGGGCAGTTTTTTTTTATATCCCGTCACCTTAGCGCCGCTAACGCGTAAAGCGCGGATAATTCCGCAAGTATCATATGTGTCAGGTCGCCGTAGCCGCCTGCTCCCGAGAGGGCGTCGAGGCTTCGATTCGCGAGAAGGATGGCGCGGGGAAAGGGCGGCATTTCGTCCCTTTCCGTGACGGCGCTATCCTCCCCGATGGTGCGTAGGACGTTCTCCGCATTTCGGAATAGGTAGGCGGCGAGTTCTTTCTTCTCTTCCCGCTCGAAGTAGTGCAAGAGCGAGTGCCCGATGGCGGCGAGTTCGCGTTGCATCTCCGCGAGATAGGCTCGTTTCTCGTCGTTCAGCTCCAGTTTGCGCCGTTCGGCTTGGGCGCGCTTGTACGCTTCGGACAGCTTCGTCAGGTAGGAATAGTCGTCCTCTTCTTCTTGGCAGGTCGTTTCGTTTTCGTTCTCTTCCATGCGGCACCTCCGTTCTCGTTAATAATAGATATTGATTTCAGTAGGTAAATATGCTATACTGTTTCTCGGGAGTGGATACCGTGACGCGAGATCTTTTGAGAAAAATATCTGTCGTATTGTTATGGGCGGCGCTGGTCGCGCTCCTTTTTTTTGTTTTCATTCCGTTTCAAGCGGAAGCGGAGACTCTGCCGGAGATCCCGCTCACCTTTGACACCGTGCCCCCTTCGGATCTCATCATCACCAAGGGGAGCAACGCTTTTCTCGTTAAATATTTCAAAGGTCGCTTAGACAATGTCGGCGAGCTCATCAGCCTCGTGGACGACGGCACGCATAAGGTGAATGCCGCCAAGGGGTATTATTACGTGGACGGCAGCGAAGTGCTGGTCGCCTGTGATATAAATACCGGTGCGGAGATCCCCGAGGGTCCCGTATACGAAGGGCGCGTCTGTTTCCACGTCGAGGGGCGCTCGCTCGTGACGCCGCTCGCCGCGGAGACGCTCACCAAAACGTACGGCGACGACTCCCGTTCGACCATCGTCTGGGAGAAGGTCGAGAACGAGAATACCATCGTCGTCACCTATGAGTCGAATGGGTTCGCGGCGACCGCCGTCCCGAAGACGTATCCCCTCAGCGTGAAGTCTGTCACAAGTAACGGCATAGACGTCAAGGACGAGTACACCGTCACCCCGAAAGTGGCGGATACGAACGTCACCGCCGAGCTCACCGTCACTGCGAAGCCCCTCAACGTTTCTTTTGCCGAGGAGCAGACGGTCCTTTTCAACAATTTCATTTTGTCGGGCGAGACCGAGAGCGTCGTTTCCGTCGAGACGGCGGGCGTGAATGAGGAGGTCGTGACGACCTATTTCCGCTTGACCGAGGCGGATCGCGGCAAGACCGTCCTGGCCGTCGGCGAGCAGTACGCCGTGGAATACTGCAAGCATACCGTCCGAGACGGCGAGGGGGCGGACGTTCCCTCCTCGTATTATGCCGTCACGGCGGATCTCACCGAGATCTCGACGGTGCGCGCCGTCAGCGGTCCCATCAAGCTTTATCAAGGGGATATCCCCGCCTATGCGGGACGTGCCGACTGCGTACGGCTCGACATCGCGGACTTCACGTTCACCTACTTGGACGATCTCGTCTCGGATTATAATGGGAGCATCCTCTTCGAGAACGTGGAGCTATATCCGGGCATCGTGGTGGATCTTCGCTGTTCCGTCGTGCGCGATGCGGGTGCTATCCCCGCGAGCGACACCCCGTATGCGCTCACCCTTCTCGGCGTGGAACAGGAGGGATTCGACGAGGTGACGATGGATGCCGCTTTCTCGATGGTCGTCCTGCCGCGGGTCCTAAGCTATAACGAAACGGATGATTGCCAATACGGCTACAAGAGTTTTCAAAAAGAGGTGAAAGTTTCTATCCCCGATCGGGAAGGGGAATACACCTTCGCGCTTTCCGCTTCGATCTCGGAGGGGCTCGCCGTCAATGAGACCGCGACCTATACGGACACGACGGCTGTCTCCAAGGAAGATCAGAGCGTATGGCTCGATTACAGCGCGGCACGCGTCCGCATCGTCAGACGCAGCGACGGCGTTGCATTCCGTGCGGCGGATGACCTGTCTGCCGTCTATTATCACGCCGCCTATACCGTCAGCACTCTCGCGCTGACCGAGAACGGGAAGACGACGATGCTCGCGGCGGAGAGTGAGAATATCCTGCTTTCCTATTCGATCAGCGGAGAGACCTATACGGACGGCTCACCCACGGTCGTAGGGACGTATAAGGTGAAATGCACCCTCAAACCCGAGTCTTCGTATATGGCGGAGCCCGCGGTCTTCGACCTCGTCATCGTGCCTTGTCCGGTGCTTGCCGTCTACAGGATGGAGACCACCTCGAAGCGGTACGGCGAGACCTTCCGTTTCGCGTCGGATACGATGCTTCTGACCAACCTTTATTTCTACAATACGGCGAGCGGGACGCCCGACAGATCCCTCGACTACGCCGCGAGACCTTATGAAGAGAGCGTCTCCGCTTTCTCGGGGATCTCCTGCGAAGGGGTGGCGGTGGGCGCGGAGCTCGGCTCCTATCCCGTGACCGTCTCTGTTACCGCCGGTAATTTCGACGTCAAGGCGATCCTCATCTATGACAAATCGACCAAGCAGGAGACCAACGTACTGACCGTCGTGCAGGGCGTTCGTCCGCCGAATACTTCCGTCACGGTGAAGGTCGGCACGGGCAAGAACGACCGCGTGATCGACGTGACGGTCGCGGCGGCGCCCGCCCTCGTGCAAATATCGGAAAAAGCGGATTTTTCCGCGAAAAACGAATTAAGCACAACGGACGGTAAAGCGAGCTTCAAGAACCGCAAATACGGGCAGATATACTACGTGCGCGCTTGTCTGACGGACAGCGTTCATTACGAGAACGAGAAGGGCGAATGGAGCGAGGTGAAGAGCGTCTCCGTCGCGCTCCCCGCGCTGACGGTCGCCCTCGTCGAGGACAGCGTCACCGATACGACGGCGGCATTCACCGCCACGGCGCTATCCAATGCGGCGAGTTATGTCGTCGAGTATAAAGTCGGATCGACCGGACGTTGGACGGAAGGGTCTGCGACAACGGAATTGACGGCGGGTGGGTTGGCGCCCGGCGTCATGCAAACGGTATATTTCCGCGCAAGATCCGCATCGGTCGCGGGCAAGGAAAGCTCGGTCTCGGTGACGACGCTATTTGCCCCGGTGAAAGAAGACGCCGTCTCCGTCGCCTATGACAGAGAGACGGGCGAACTGACGGTCACCGCCGACGCGGCGGTCGAGATGCGCCTCCTCAGCAAGTCGGGAGAGGTCATCACGGACTGGACGTCGGCAAACGTATTCGCAGACGTTCCGCATGACGCGGAATATATTTTACAAGTGAGAAACGCAGCGGACGGTGAGCGTTCCGCCATCACGGAGATCGAGACGGACACCTATCGGAAAGGACCTCTTTCGATCCTGACCTATCTTGCCGATTGGTTCCTCGTATGGATCGGCTCCCTGATGGTCGTCGTGCTCATCGTCATCATCATCCTCTTCGTTCGGGTGAAGAGGAATATGGACAGAAGATTGCTCGGAGGGAAAGATGAGAAATAATATCGCCGCCTTTGCGGATACGATCAAAGAGATCGTCGGCGGATTCACCGTCAAACAGATGATAGCCATCGGGATCGTTCTCGGTTTGGCATTGGTCTTGGGCTTCATGATCGGAGCGCTTGCCTTATATGCCGCAGGCGTCAGAAAGGGACGCGGACAGAAGAAGATATCCGCTCGTATGCTGAAACAAATGCAGGCGGAGATGCGTGAAGAGAGCGATCGCGCCCTCGCCGAAGCGGATAGGATCAATCAAGAACTTTTGGCGGAACGCGAGACGAATGCCGCTGCGCTCCAAGAGACGATGGGGCTCATCGAGCATCTTGAACAGACCAATCGCGCCGCGGAGCAGAACGTTCGCGAAGTGGAAGAGGAGATGCGTCGCTTGAAGGAGGAGGGTCTCGCCATTCCCCGCAAGGAGAAGATCGAGGCGCTCACGAGAGACGAGATATTGGCATTCGCGAGCGGTGTGGAAGGGCAAGCCCCCGTCAGCATTTACGAGAGAGGAGGCGATCTCCCTACGGGCTGCCGCGCCGGCATCTCCACCTTTATGCTCGTATACGAGCGCAACGGTCTCGTGAAGATCGTCCTGCGTCTGCATAAGAAGACCGCAGCCGACTTAAAGAAACGGTATAAACTCTTCGATAAAGCCGCGTACCCGAAGAGCGGGGATTGGTATAAGTGGATCTTGACGTCGGAGGTGAAGACCCTCGCGGACGTGGAGATCGCCATCCGTATGTCCTATAAATACGTGTACCGTCTTAATTACGACGCCGAAACGGGCGAGGTGGATGCGGAATACGTGAACGGCGAAGAGGCGAAGATCAATGATGAGGTCTTGCGCTACAAGGATCTCCCCGACCGCGACTTCATCGTGGCGAGCGGCGAGTCCGAGAGCGCGGCATTCTCCCTCTACGGAAAGAAGGGGATGGCGGACTTCGTGAAGAGCCTTGCCTCCGAGTATCCCGTTACCGTCAGCGAGACGGACAGCGACACCGCGCCTACGACCTGCAAGGTGGTGGACAAGACATTCCTCCTCGCGTACGAGAAAGACGGCGTCTCGAAGATGATCTTCCGCGTATCGGAGGAAGAATTCGATGCGATCAAGAAGAAGCATCCCCGTGCTGAGATCTCTTCCTTCCCGTCTTCCACGCTGTATAACTGGTACGTGACGGTGATAGACGAGTCTTTCCGGTCGAACGATGACATCGAAGAGATCATCAAGGCGGCTTGCGCGCACGTCTATTCGCTGTATAATTGACGTGATAATATTTTATAAATATTGTAAAATTACAGGATAAAAAACATTGACACGCTTTTTTCGGTGTGTTACACTATAAAAGCATCCTCGATCAGCGGGTGTAATTTTTTTGGAGGCGTCACAAGGTATGGCAGCGAAAAAAGAGAATCGTATGAAGATCACTCTTGCGTGCACGGAGTGCAAGCAGCGCAATTATAACGACTATAAAAATAAGAAGAACACTCCGGACAGGATCGAACTGAATAAGTATTGTCCGTTCTGCAAGAAGCATACCCTTCACAGAGAAAGCAAATAACAAGGGGGACCTGTATGAAAGGTACGAATAAAACCGACACCAAGAAGCCCAATATCTTCAAAAGGATGTGGAAAGGCATCAAGGAGATCGTCTCCGAGCTGAAGAAAGTCAGTTGGCCCACGTTCGCGAAGGTGATGGCGGAGACCGGCATCGTTATAGCGGTCGTGGTGTTCTTCCTGCTTATCATCCTCGGATTCGATAGCCTGCTCGCTTGGCTCTTTACTTTGTTGGTGAAATAATTATGGATAACGTCAATAATCAGGAAAACGAAGTAGTCAACGAGCGCGCAGCCATGGCGAAGTGGTACGTCATCCATACGTATTCCACTTACGAGCTCGCCGTTCGTGATAATATACTCAAGATGGTGGAGAATAACGGTCTGCAGGACTATATCTTCGACGTCGTCGTCCCGCAAGAGGAGGAGATCGTCGAGACAAAGACCAAGCGCAAGACCGTCCTTCGCAAGAAGTTCCCCACCTATGCTTTCATCAAGATGATCTACACCGACCACGTCTACTATATGGTCACGCATATCCACGGCGTCACCGGTTTCGTCGGCGCGGGCGGCAGACCCGAGGCGCTCACGGCGGAAGAAGTCCGCAGGAACGGTCTCGAGAAGGTGAAAGCGGAGGATCTGGGGCTGCAAGTCGGCGATCAGGTGCGCATCATATCCGGCGCTTTCGAGAGCTATTTCGGCGAAGTGTCGGAGATCGACACCGAGCACGGTATGGTGAAAGTCATCCTCTCCATGTTCGGCAAGCCGACGCCCATCGAGCTGGAGTTCAATCAAGTCGAGAAAGCGTGACGCGCCCCCGCGCGTACATCGCGTACATTATTATATAGTAAAATCGGCGCAAGCCTTTTTTATGGGAGAGCGGGAAAATCCATTGATTCCCGTTCGTTAGCACCACGATTGCATAGTTAGGAGGTAATAAACTATGGCAAAGAAAGTTACAGCAGTAGTCAAGTTACAATTGCCCGCAGGTAAAGCCACTCCGGGACCGCCTGTAGGCTCCACCCTCGGTCCGCACGGCATCAATTTGCCGGGATTCGTGAAGGAGTTCAACGATAAGACCGCTTCTCAGATCGGTCTCGTCATCCCTGTCGTGATGACCATCTACAACGATCGTTCCTTCTCCTTCATCACCAAGACCCCTCCCGCCCCTGTCCTGATCAAGAAGGCTTGCGGCATCGAGAGCGGTTCTGCGAAGCCGAATAAAGAGAAGGTCGCCAAGCTCACCAAGGCGCAGGTCAGGGAGATCGCCGAATTGAAGATGCCCGACCTCAACGCAGCCACCATCGAGGCGGCTATGAGCATGATCGCCGGTACCGCGCGCAGCATGGGTATCACGGTGGAAGACTAAGGAGGTGGACGTATGAAAGTCAGCAAGAGATTCAAAGAGGCGTCTGCCTTAGTAGAGAAGAATAAGGTCTATGACAGTGTCGAAGCGATGGAGCTCGCGGTGAAGACCGCCAGCGCGAAGTTCGACGAGTCCGTTGAGTTGCATGTGAAGCTCGGCGTGGACAGCAAGCATGCGGATCAGCAGGTCCGTGGCGTGGTCGTCCTCCCGAACGGCACCGGTAAGAGCGTCAAAGTCCTCGTGATCGCGAAAGGCGAGAAGGCGGACGAGGCGCAGGCCGCAGGCGCGGATATCGTCGGTGCGGACGAGATCATCGCCAAGATCCAGAAGGACAATTGGTTCGACTTCGACGTGTGTATCACCACCCCCGATATGATGGGTATGGTCGGTCGTATCGCTCGTTTGCTCGGTCCTAAGGGTCTCATGCCGAACCCGAAGATCGGCAC
>JAFTBD010000133.1 GCA_017455385.1 Clostridia bacterium | reverse complement strand
TTCCTGACACAGCTCAAGCACTCCTTCTTGTGGTCGGAGAGGAGGAGCTCCAAGGTGGTCTTGCGGCTATTCATCACGCGCGGAGAATTGGTGATGACTTCCATTCCCTCACTCACGGGGAATACGCACGCCGCCACGAGGGTCCTCGCGCCCTTCACTTCCACTACGCACACACGGCAGGCGCCGATGGCGTTGATATCTTTCAGATAGCAGAGCGTGGGGATCTTGATGCCCGCCTGACGCGCGGCTTGCAGGATCGTGTAACCTTCGGGGACGGTGACGTCCATTCCGTTGATCTTCAAGTTTATCATCTTCGTTTCCATTTCCGTTTCCTCCCTTATTCCTTCACGATCGCCTTGAACTTACAAGTCGACATACACGCGCCGCACTTCACGCACTTCGCGGGATCGATCTCCATCGCGGCGAGTGTCTTGCCCGGAGCGATGTAATCGGTGCGCGAGATGGCATTCGCGGGACACTGTCTCTGGCACATTCCGCACCCGATACAGCTATCTTTCATTATCTTGTACTGCAGGAGGCTCTTACAAACGCCTGCGGGACACTTCTTATCCACGATGTGAGCGATATACTCGTCGCGGAAGTAGCGGAGGGTGGAGAGAACGGGGTTCGGAGCCGTCTGACCGAGACCGCAGAGGGAATTGTCCTTGATGTAGTAGCAGAGCTTCTCCATATCGTCGAGGTCTTGGAGGGTAGCCTTGCCCGACGTGATCTTGTCGAGATACTCGAGGAGCCTCTTATTACCGATACGGCAGGGAGTACATTTGCCGCAACTCTCATCCACCGTGAAGGTGAGGAAGAACTTGGCGATATCCACCATACAGTTGTCCTCATCCATAACGATCATACCGCCCGAGCCCATCATGGAACCGATGGAGATCAAGTTGTCGTAATCGATGGGTATATCGAAATGCTCAGCGGGGATACAGCCGCCCGAAGGACCGCCGGTCTGCGCCGCTTTGAACTTCTTGCCGTTCGGCACGCCGCCGCCGATGTCCTCGATGACCTCGCGAAGGGTGGTGCCCATCGGGATCTCCACGAGACCGGTATTGACGATCTTGCCGCCGAGAGCGAAGACCTTGGTACCACTGCTCTTCTCGGTGCCCATGGACTTGAACCAGTCGGCGCCCTTCAAGATGATCTGCGCGATATTCGCATAGGTCTCGACGTTATTGAGAACGGTCGGCTTGCCGAAAAGACCCTTGTTCGCGGGGAACGGAGGACGGACGCGCGGCTCACCGCGGTTGCCCTCGATACTCGTCATAAGAGCGGTCTCTTCGCCGCAGACGAATGCGCCTGCGCCCAGTCTGATCTCAAGGTCGAAATTGAATCCCGTGCCGAGGATATTCTTGCCGAGGAGCCCGTATGCCTTCGCCTGATCGATGGCGATCTGAAGTCTGCGGACGGCGATGGGGTATTCCGCACGAACGTATACATAGCCCTGCTGTGCGCCGATGGCGTAAGCGGCAATCGCCATCGCCTCGATAACGGCGTGGGGATCACCTTCCAAAACGGAACGATCCATGAATGCGCCCGGGTCGCCCTCGTCGGCGTTACAAGCAACGTACTTGACGTCGCCCACGGCGTTCTTGGTGAACTGCCACTTCCTGCCGGTGGGGAAACCTGCGCCGCCTCTGCCGCGCAGTCCGCTGGCGAGCACGACGTCGATGACCTCCTGCGGCTGCATGGAAGTGAGCACCTTGATGAGCGCCTGATAGCCGTCCATCGCGATGTACTCATCGATATTCTCGGGGTCGATCACACCGCAGTTGCGGAGGACGACACGCGTCTGCTTCTTATAGAAATTCGTCTCGGAGAGAGCCTTGACCGTCTTGCCGGTAGCCTTCTCTTTATAGAGGAGACGCTCGACGAGCCTGCCTTTGACGAGGTGCTCGGAGACGATCTCGGGCACATCCTCCACCTTGACGCCGCTGTAGAAAGCGCCCTCGGGGTAGATGATGACGACGGGACCGACCGCACACAGACCGAAGCAACCGGTCTGCACCGTCTGCACGTCGGCGGCGAGAGAGTTCTTTTGGAGCTCTTCGTTAAATGCTTTCAAAATATTCGCGCTGTTATTGGAATGACAACCGGTACCACCGCAAACCAAAATATGACTTCTGTACATACCTTCCTCCTTGCCTTACTTGACGATATATTCCGTAACGGCATTGCCGCCCAAGATGTGCTTCTCCACGATCTCTTTCACTTTCGCGGGAGTCAGCGCCGCATAGGTAACGGGCGCCGCGCCGGGGAGTACCACCTGCGCCATAGGCTCCTTGTCGCATTGTCCCAAGCAATCCACACGAGAGATACGGACATTCTTGATCACACGAGTGGAGACCTCGTCCACGAAGGCATTGAATACTTCCACGGCGCCCGCTTGGATGCCGCAAGTACCCATGCCCACGAATACGTGCGTCTCGCCCTCTTTCGTATTGTCGCGAATGAGGACCTTGGACTTCATTTGCTCTCTGATTGCATTGATATCCGCGATGCTTTTCATTCTTTGTTCCCTCCGAAAATATTTGTTAGGTTATAGTTGACGTCCTCTCGGACTTTCACCATCGTAATAATGTCTGCTCGGTCGCCGTACTTCTCCCCGATCAAACGGGAGTCGAAGCAGAAGGCGCCGCGAGGCGACGTCGCCGACAGCGTGATGACCGTGATATTCATCTCCTGCCAGAAGACGATGAGCGCGTCGCCGACCTTGCCGAGCAGAGGCTTCGTGAAGGTGGCTGTGACGTGTGAGCCCGCCTCGTCCGAACCATAGCGGAATGCGCCTGCCGATTCGCTGAGGAGACGGAGCCCATTCCCACGCGGAGCTTTCTCGCCTGCGAGCGCCTTGTCGACGTCCTCCTCCTTGATGCCGACGCCGTCGTCCGTCACCGAGAGGGTGATGTAGCCGTCCTCATCCTCAATGAGCAATACGAGGATATGTTTGGCAAGTGCCTCGAAGCTATTGGTGACCAAATCGACAAGATGCTTACTGATTTCCATGGCGATACGCGCGCGCGTGAGCACGCTCAAAATAAATTGTAGCACATAAATATACGTTTGGCAATTATTCGATAGAATAATTATTGGAAATCTCCGACATTTCTTCTTTTTTCTTTCTCTTTCGCGAGATGCTATGGACGAATGACAGGCGTAAAAAAAGTGCTCGCCGCTTGTGATCGACGAGCACCGTAATAATGCGGAACCTTATTTATCTTCCCCATCCGCGGGCGCTTCTTCAAGGGACTCCGCAGGGACTTCTTCGGCAGGCGCCGTTTCCTCGGCGGGAGCCGCGGTCTCCTCTACGGGCGCTGCTTCCTCGGCGGGATCTTCGAAATCGGGCATAGCCGTCGCCTCCTCTGCGGGTGCCGATTCAGCAGGAGCTTCTTTGACCTCAAAGATCTGCATATCGTCCAGCGTGAACTCGAAATGCTGCACCAAGAAGAACATACCGATCGGCAAGGTCAGATACTTATAGATCGCCTCGAAATAACTGCTCCAACCCATACCGACCTCGGCATACACGGCAACGCGAAGCGAGAACAGAACGAGATAGAATACGAGCGCGCCGGCGAAGATGAGAAAGGCGATCCTCTTAAGTTTCCGATCCTTCTTCAAGGAAGTGAAGACGGTCAAGACGGCTATCACGATGAAGGCGCAGGCAAGCAGCAACTCGAAGACGCCCATCGCGATCGTCGTATCGCTGGACCAGCCCGGAGCGATCTGCGTGCAATCGGTCAAATAGGTGAAGACCGTATAGACGAGCCAGAAGGTAAAGATCGGGCGAAGAGCGCTCTTCGCCATGTCCTGTTTCCCTGTCGAGAGCAAGATGGGCATCAAGAGCCACAGTGAGATCTCCACGAGCATCAGGAAAAGGTTCCCGATGACGGAGAGGAAGCCACCGCCGAAATTCCCCACGTAATACAGCAGGCAAAAGAAACTCGTCGCATACAGAATGTAAGTAGCGGATTCTTTAGAATACTTCTTCAAAGTGGTAAAAAAACTGTTCATAACGTTCTCCATTTGTTTGTATTATTATATCTATTTTACGCGCGCGCTGTCAAGTTTTGTTTATTAGGAGATAAAAAAAGAGCCCCGCGCCGCCCATAAGGCAACGTGGGACCCTCTTATAACAATGTGATCAGGCGTTGTACTTCGCGATGATGCCCGCGACGTCCTTGGTCGTGATCTTGCCGTACACTTCGTCATTGACGCTGAGCACGGGCGCAAGACCGCAGCAACCGATACAGCGAGTCTCCAAAAGGGAGAACTTCCTGTCGGGCGTGCATTCGTCGTTCTCGATCTTCAAGATGTTTTTCACCTCGTTGATGATATCGCCGGAGCCTTTGACGTAGCAAGCCGTACCGAGGCACACCGAGATCTGATACTTCCCGCGGGGATTCAAGGTAAACTGCGAATAGAACGTGGAAACGCCGAAGACCTTCTCGAGAGGCACGTTAAGCTCCTCCGCCACGATGGTCTGGACCTCCACCGGCAGATAGCCGTATACGCCCTGCGCCGCCTGAAGAGCGGGCATCAAAGCGCCCGGAAGCTTTTTGATCTCGGCGAGCTTCGCACGAAGTTCTTTCTCCTGTTCCGCCGTACCTTGGAACGGCACGGTAGTGAGTTTGATCTTACCCATATGTCCCTCCTATTGTTTGTGAAGATGCGGGATCGCGGAATTACTTCGCAGCGTCGACTTTGCTCATGTAGGTGATGAGGTCGACGACCTTGTTGCTGTAACCCCACTCGTTGTCGTA
>JAFTBD010000132.1 GCA_017455385.1 Clostridia bacterium | reverse complement strand
GCCGCAGGAAAGGCGTCGCTTTATGGATCTGTCTCTCTCTCAGCAGAGCAAACCTTATTATCTCGCGCTGTCGAAATATAATGCGTTGCTCGCGCAGAGAAATAAGCTGATGAAGACCACCGACTTCGCGGAATTTTCGACGACCGCTTTCATATGGGAGACGCAGATGGCGGAAGCGGCGGCGGATATCATACTGAAAAGACGCGCTTTCATCGAGAAAATAGGGATATATGCCGATCAATATCATCAAAAGATAGCAGGAGAGAACGAGGACATCACCCTCATTTACGAGTCTTGCATCGAGGGAGAGACGCGTGAAGAGATCAAAGAGGCTCTTATAAAAAAACTCGAGGAGAGCCACGAGAAAGATTATGAGCTCGGCTATACCACGGTCGGTGTCCATCGCGAGGATTTCAATATCACGAGCAAAGGGATAGACCTTAGGAAATACGGATCGCAGGGACAGCAGCGCACCGCCGCCCTCGTCATAAAACTCGCCGAGATAGAGTATTATTACAGCGAGTCGGGGGAGAAGCCTATATTGCTCCTTGACGACGTACTCAGTGAACTGGACGAGAAGCGTCGCACCGCGCTCTTGGAAGCCACGGCAGGCACTCAAACCTTCATCACCTGTACCGAGTTCAAAGAGAACGTTGAGAATTACCACAAAATCGATTTACAAAAGAAAGAGAAAGAGAATTGATGAATCGACCGCTATGCGGTCATGAATCGGCTTCGCCATGAATCGCGCCTTTGGCGCATGAATTGCACACAGCGTGTGCATTGTGGATAAAAAATCCATAATGACGGCTTTGCCGTCGATTCACGGAGCGACATTTTTTGTCGCGAGAATTCATGACTGCGAACGCAGTCGATTCATGCACGAAGTGCAATTCGTTTTACGAAAGAAACACTTATCAACAAAAATCCCCGTTTTCTTGTGGATAACTCAAAATTTTTTGCAAAAAGGTATTTACAAGTAACTATATTTAATATATAATAAATATTATTATATACGCGCGCGCGTGCCTACGTGCGCGCATACACGTATCATTCTATCTTAATGACGGAGGGAAAAATGGAAAAGAACAATTCCTACAACGAGGACGCCATACAAGTACTCGAAGGTTTGGAACCGGTGCGCGTGCGCCCGGGTATGTACATCGGCTCTACGGATGAGAGGGGACTGCATCACTTGGTCTCCGAGATCGTGGATAACAGTATCGACGAGGCGCTCGCCGGTTACTGCACGGATATCTACGTCGTCATCAATCCTGACGGCAGCGTGTCGGTGCAGGACAACGGCAGAGGCATCCCGACGGGCTTCAAGAAGTCGGAAGGGAAGTCCGCGGTCGAGGTCGTTTTGACCAAGCTGCATGCGGGCGGTAAGTTCGGCGGATCGGGCTACACCATTTCCGGTGGTCTGCACGGCGTCGGCTTGTCGGTCGTGAATGCTCTCTCGGAATGGCTCATCGTGGAGGTCAGTCAGAACGGTCACCTTTACAAGCAGGAGTACAGCCGCGGCAAGCCGCAGTACGACCTCAAGATCGTCGGCGACACGGACGCCACGGGCACGAAGGTCACTTTCTTCCCCGATGCCGAGATCTTCGAGACCACCGTCTTCAAGTATGAGGTGCTGAAACACCGCTTGCGCGAGCTCGCGTACCTGAATAAAGGTCTCCATATCAATATCAAGGATCTCCGTCCCGAGACGCCGATCGAGGACGACTTCCGCTACGAGGGCGGTATCATCCACTTCGTGGAGGACCTCAACGCCGCGCACGAGAAGCTCTTCTCCGAGATCGTCTATTTCGACGAGAAGGTGGAGACCAGCGAGGTGGAGATCGCGCTCCAATACAATGAGACCTACAATGAGACGGTCTACGCCTACGCGAATAATATCAATACCGAGGAGGGCGGCACCCACCTCGACGGCTTCAAGGCGGCACTCACCCGTATCATCAATGATTACGGTCATAAGTTCAATATCCTGAAGGATAATGAGAAGCTCTCGGGCGAGGACGTCCGCGAGGGTCTCACCGCCGTCATCAACGTCAAATTGACGAATCCGCAGTTCGAGGGTCAGACCAAGACCAAGCTCGGCAACAGCGAGATGCGTACCATCGTTTCCCGCGTCCTCACGGAGTGCCTCGGCACCTATATGGAAGAGCACCCGAAGGAGAGCAAGGAGCTCGTCCTGCGTTCCATCAACGCGCAGAAGGCGAAAGAAGCCGCCCGTAAAGTGCGCGACGAGACGAGGAGAAAAGGCTTTTTGGAGAATACCACGCTCCCCGGCAAGCTCGCGGACTGCACCGAGAAGGATGCGTCCAAGTGCGAGATATTTTTGGTTGAGGGCGATTCCGCAGGCGGCAGCGCGAAGTCCGGCAGAGACCGCCGTTTCCAAGCCATTCTGCCCCTCCGCGGTAAGATCTTGAACGTCGAGAAAGCGAGGCTGAATCACGTCCTCGAGAACGAGGAGATCAAGTCCATGATCACGGCGTTCGGCGGCGGCATCGGAGAGGAATTCAGCACGGAGAAACTCCGTTACAATAAGATCATCTGCATGACCGATGCCGATGTGGACGGCTCCCACATCCGCATCCTGATGCTGACCTTCTTCTTCCGCTTCATGAAGCCGCTCATCGAGGAAGGACACGTCTATATCGCACAGCCCCCGCTCTACAAGGTGACGAAGGGCAAGGACGAGCGTTATTTCTATAATGACGACGACCTGAATACCTATCTCGATTCCTTGGGCAGGAAAGGCTACGACATCCAGCGCTATAAAGGTCTCGGTGAGATGGACCCCGAACAGCTCTGGGAG
>JAFTBD010000020.1 GCA_017455385.1 Clostridia bacterium | reverse complement strand
AATTAGGAATTATGAATTAGGAATTAGGAATGAAGGTGATTAAGTCCAAACTATTAAATAAACAGTGAGTGCAGAGAATCGTGCAGTGGCGAGGCTCGCTATGAGGCAAAAGCCTCTACGCGGACCTTCGGTTCGAAAAAAAAACGCAAAGGTGCACAAAAATACTCTATAGACGATCCCCCCGTGACGGCGGAGAAGGGTTGCAGATGCGAGGCACGACAAAGGGCGGCGAATGAGCGTACTTATCGTACGTGATTTCGCCGCCCTGTAGTCAGAAACAAAGCAGATGCGCCCTTATACGTCGTCACGCAACGAGCGACGTATAGAACAAACTCAACGCAATTAAAAATTGCGCCGCATAATACAGCACATGATTGATGATGATCATCACCCTCGAATCATTCCCGTCGAAATAGGTCATCGACAGAACGAGGTCGGAGAGGAGGAAGAGCCCCGCACCGACAGAGAGCAGTACGATGGTCAGTGAGAAGCCGCTCCGGATGCCCGCCGCGATGGCGCTCGCCAAAAAGAGGGTCAGCAGGAAGGCATAGAGGATGCTCGGGATCAGGAACTTGCCGAAACTCATCTTCATTAAGAAAATGCTCGTGCAGAAGATCGCCGCCGTGACGCCTGCCGCAATGAGGATGGTCCAAGCGGAGAAGCCGAAATAAAGCGCCACCGCCACGATGTAGAGGATGTGTCCGACGCCGAACGCCGCCATACCGAAGAAGGTATAGTCGTCGCTGTGGCGCATATTGCTATCGCGATAGAGGATCTTAAGGTCCAAGGTAAGGTCGCCAACGAGCCCGCAAACGAGGCCCAGCAAGATAAGCCCCATAAAGAGGAGCTTATTCGCATTCATCGAACCGGTCAGGGTATAGTTCCCGATGACCGCCGCCACCGCCGTCGCGACGAAGAAGAAACTCGTCACCGTCTTGAGGACTGCGGAAGACATACCGCCGTCCTTCGTGCGGACAGAAAGGAATAATGTGAGGAATATCGCGCCTATCACCAAGAGAATATACGTCGTCATATCTTATCTCCTATTTATTGTGCGGGGAAGCGCACGGTGATCGCGGGACGCACGCCGACGAAGTCGGACGTAACGACCGCAGAGCCGATGGCGCCGGGACCGGTCACCACGGAAGCACGATCCGCGAAGTCGGTGGTGGAACGCAGCCACCACACGGCGAAATCGTATTCGTCCTTGCTCATCGAGTTGCCCGATTCCACCCTATTCAAACAGCTGTAAGCGCCCATCGTCTTGGAGTAGTCGGTATTCTTCGCCACCCTCTTGAGGTCCTCGCTCTTGCTGCTGTCCGACCAACCGTAAGAGGTATTGGTGAGATCCGCATAGCTCAAAAGGTACACCTTGTCCTCGCAAGAGGTGCCATTCGCCCACTTCTCGTTCTTGTATTGCTTATTGACGGTGTCCTTGCTGTAATCGACGGTGGTCGTGCGGATGAATCCCGCCTCGCCGGACTTGAACGCCTTATTATAGAACTCATTATTCAGGTAGTCGCGGATGCCGCTGTATTCCCAGTTGCCGCCATAGATATTCTGACCGCCGGCGGAAATGGTGGTGCCGTCAGCCTTGAAGGTGTACGCCGTCAGCACGGACTCCGCCATGAGGACCACGTCCTCGTTCTTGGTGGGATCGCCCGAGAGCACTCTCCACTTGATGGGCTCGACGATGAAGAAATACTCCTCGCCCTCGTCGATCAAGGTGCCGTCTTCGAAATAGAGCGGATAATATGCGCTATTCTTCTTGCCCTTATCGTCGAGCGGCTTGGAATAAAGATCCGCCGTCCCCTTCGCATAGATGGAATTCTTGAAAGTGTAATATCCCGTCACGGGATCCGCCGCGATCTCTTCATTCGCGATGGCGGCTTTGAGTTCGCCGAGGACCTTGCGGTCACTGAGCCGTCTCGAGGGAAACTGTCCGAACTCGACGTAGGTGGCGCCGTTCTCGGTGATGACGTTATGATAGATGGGGGTGTCGAGATCCGCCCACTTCGCCACGAGGGTGACGTCCGCTTTCAGATCCTTATCGATGGAGGTGACGGTCTGCCCATTCATCTCCCAATGATCGAAGCGGTACCATCCGCCGGTGAGCTTATTCTCCGCATCGAATTCATAGCAGACGGGGGACTCCAAGGTGACGGAATCGCGCTCGGTGTAGCTGGAAGGATTATTCGGGTTCGCCGCTCTCGCCGCGCGGGGATCCTCGTCGAGAACGTAGGTGATATTATAAGACTCTGCCCAGTCGGCATACAGTTTGACGTCTTTCACGTCGGTGGGCTCGATGAAGTCTTGCACCTTCACTCTCTTGACCGAGCCGTCTTCCTGCGTCTCATCCGCCAGCCAACCGAGGAAGGCATACCCCTCGCGCTCCGCAGGCTCGTCGAGGAAGATGGTGTCATCCGTCACGACGTAAGTGCTGTGAATCGTGCCGCCCTCGCCTTCGCCGATGACGAGATCCACGTTATACACCACCTGCTCCCAATGCGCGGTGAGGGTGATGCTCTTCTCGGGGACGATCATCGTGTACGCCGCCTCTTCGCTGGCAAGCGTCTCATTCTTGTCGCCATTCGTCCAGCCGACGAACTTATAGCCGGGATTCGGCGTGGCTTTCACCGTGATGGTCGCGCCTCTTCTGTACCTGCCGCCGCCCGACACCGTACCTGCCTCGATGGCGGTGTCCTCATCGAGCCGGAACGGCGCGCTATTCAGCGACACTCGGCTGCTATTCATGATGGACGATGCGATGGTCAGACCGATCGCAACGACGATCACGATGGCGAGCGTGATGAAGATGGACTTCTTTTTCTTGATGAAAGCGAGCACTTTCTTAAACGAAAAATCCTTCATGTATGCCTCCCGCGACGCAAGCGCGCTATACGCCTGCGTACCGCTAAGTATATTCGTAAATAATACTATAACATATATTTCTTCGCCCTGTCAATTCCCTACCGAAAATAACGCGAAGCGGGGGGCGCTTCGCTTTAATTCGGAATGCGAAATGCGGAATGCGGAATTGAAACGCTTCGCTTTAATTAGGAATTAGGAATGAAGGTGGCGCTGCGCGAGAATAAAATAATTGTCATCCCGAGCTATGCCGAGGGATCTCATCCGATTTTCTATATAGGAATACCCGAATGAGAGCGGAGATGGGGTGGGAGCACGTT
>JAFTBD010000131.1 GCA_017455385.1 Clostridia bacterium | reverse complement strand
TGGGGACGTCCCGCACCGCGTACGCCTCGAAGAGCGCCTCGACGTATTCTTTCACGACGGAGAATACCGCGGTGGTCTCCGACATCCGCACTCTGCCGCCCGTCGCGGGGATGGTGCCGAAAGAATAACCGACGTAAATGCCGACGTGGGCGGTGACGAGGTGACGCCGGATCATCTGCGCGCACCCTTCCTCCGCCATCTCGATCATCACGAGTTTCGCCTCGTCGAAGGCGTAATCGCGCGGCAATATCTGCGACGAGGACACGCTCTTGCTCTTGCCCTTATACGCCTTGATGTCGGCGATGGTGCAGGATTCTTCCCCGTTGGCGTGGTCGATGAGGAGCTCCGCATTCACGCCGAAGGTCTTATACAATAGTTCCGTCGGGGCGGCGGCTATCTGCCGCATCGTATAGAGCCCGTAGCGAGCGAGACGCCGCGCCGTCCCCGTGGAGATCTGCCAAAAGTCGGTAATGGGCGTGTGATCCCACAGCGTCTCTTTGAAAGTCTCCTCGGTGAGGACGCCGATATGGTCGGGGCTGTGCTTCGCGGTGAGATCCAATGCGATCTTCGCGAGGAAGAGATTGCTGCCGATGCCCGCCGTCGCCGGGACGCGCACTTCCCGCGAGATCTCCCGAAGGAGAGTCTTCGCGAAGGAGACCGCATCGGTCTTATACACTTTGAGGTAGTCGGTCACGTCGAGAAACGCCTCGTCGATGGAATAGACGTGGATATCCGACGCATCCATATATCGGAGATATAAGCCGTAGATATGCGCCGCGTACTCGATGTATTTCCGCATGCGCGGCTTGGCGACTGTATATTTCACCCTCGACGGGATCTCGCTGAGGCGGCAACGATTCTTGACGCCGAGCGCTTTCATCTTCGGAGAGATGGCGAGACATAGGGCGTTCTTTCCACGCTCGGGATCGGCGACGACGAGAGAGGTCTCGAAAGGATCCAGACCCCGTTCCGCGCACTCTACCGAGGCGTAAAAACATTTCATATCGATACAAAAGTACGTCCGTTTCTTCTCCATAGCCTTTTCATGACCGCCCATTGGATAAAATGAGAACATATGTTCGCATTTTCAATATCATTATATTCCTCGTTTCGAGCGAAGTCAACTGCCGATCGGATATTTTTCTCGGCAAATTTCATTCTTTTTCCCCCTCGGCATTTCCCTGCACGATTGACACAAGCGGCAAGAATAGTATATACTTTACCCGCGGGAGCATTCCGCCGAAAAGGCGCCTACGCCCCGTAACGGAGAGGAATGAAACGATACGATTATCTGATCGTGGGCGCGGGGCTGTTCGGCTCGGTATTCGCCCGCGAAGCGATGAAAAACGGCAAGACCTGCCTCGTGGTCGAGCGTCGGGCGCACGTCGGCGGTAACGTCTACACCGAGGAAGCGGACGGCATCGTCGTGCACCGCTACGGCGCGCACGTTTTCCACACCTCGGATAAGCGGGTGTGGGACTATATGAACGAGTTCGCCGCCTTCAATCATTTCGTCAATTCTCCCCTTGCCGACTATCACGGCGAGAGATATCACCTCCCCTTCAACATGAATACCTTCCGCGAGCTGTGGGGGGTGACGACCCCCGAAGAAGCACGGCACATCATCGCCGAGCAGACCGCCGCCGCAGGGACGGGCGAGCCGCAGAACCTCGAGGAACAGGCGCTCCGTCTCGTGGGGCGCGACATATACGAGAAGCTCGTCAAGGGCTATTCCGAGAAGCAATGGGGACGCGACTGCAAAGACCTGCCCCCCTATCTCATCCGCCGCATCCCGCTGCGTTTTACCTATGACAACAATTATTACGACGACACCTACCAAGGCGTCCCGATCGGCGGCTATACCCCCATCGTCGAGAAACTCCTCGAGGGCGCGGACGTCCTCACGGACACAGATTATTTCGACTTTATCCGCGGGCACGCGGGGATCGCGGCAAAGACGATATTCACAGGTCCGATCGACGAATATTTCGGCAAACGTTACGGCGAACTGGAATACCGCACCCTTCGTTTCGAGGCCGAGACGATGCCGACAGACGACTATCAAGGCAATGCCGTCATCAATTACACCGCGCAGGACGTTCCATACACCCGCGTCATCGAGCACAAGCATTTCGACTTCGGCACGCAGGCGAAGACCGTCGTCACCCGCGAATACAGCGCGGAGCGACAGGCGGGCGACGAGCCCTACTACCCCATCCACACCCCGTATAACCTCGAGAAATACGAGAAATATCTCGCCCTCGCACGTGAGCGCGGGGACGTCATTTTCGGCGGAAGGCTCGGCGAATACCGCTATTACGACATGGACGACGCCATCTCCGCCGCCTTGGACCTCGCGGCGAAAGAGCTCGGCTGACCTATCCTTCAAGAAAAAAAAGGTGCCTGCGCAGTACGTCGCAGACACCTTTTTATATAGCGAAAAACTATTCTTCCAAAATACGCTTGAAGAGCTCGTACTCGGGGGCGGTCACCTGATCGTCGCTGACCAGAATGCAGAGCCCGAAGAGACAAATGTGGTATTTCAGGTCGGCATTCAGCGAATCGATGTATTTATCCATCGACGCGATGAAATCCTTCTGCACGCCGCCGTTACTGAGGTCGTAAAACTCCTCGTAAGACATATCGAAGTCATACATGGAATTGATGAGGTCATATTCCGCACGCGAGCATTTCTTGTCCGCGCTGACGAAGAGGCGGATGAAATCGCAGATCTTCTTGCCGAGCTGTTCCTGCTTCACGCCCATCTTCTTGAACCCGTCGCGCATCTTGATCGTGCAATTCTTCGCGAGCTCGACACGCTGTTCCGTATCCAACTGAATGGTCATCAATACCATTTCGTCCAAACTCATACCCTGCCCTCCGTTAAGACATATTCTAATGATACATAAAACCCCCGCGGATGTAAAGGGATTTTATGCGACAAGGGAAATGCCCCGCGCAGGGCACGATCCCGCTCGGTGATCGAAAGGCAAAAGATCCTATCGATTTTCGGCACAAAATGCGTTATAATATAATAGAAAGCAAGATAAGGATCGGTGGTATGAAGACCGTTTTGAATCTGGGAACATTCTATATGAACGCCTACTTGGTGGAGATCGAAGGCGGCTGGCTCCTCGTGGATACGGGGTATCCTTTCGACTACAAACATTTCGTCAAGGCGGCGGCGAAGGCTAATGTCCCCCTCTTCTCCATTCGATACGTCGTGCTCACCCACGTCCACGCCGACCACGCGGGATTCCTGAAACGGATCCTCGCGGAAACGGGCGCGACCCTCATTTGTCTGCTCGCAGAGCGGGAGCGTCTCCTCGCGGGCGTCAACGAGAAGAACGTCTATATCTCGAGACCGAGCACCTTCCTCATCAATCGAATTTCCGCGGCGCTCCC
>JAFTBD010000130.1 GCA_017455385.1 Clostridia bacterium | reverse complement strand
TTTGAAGTAACCGACCCATTCAAAAAGTAATAACCGATTCGCGATAGGCAAGTTAGGCTACAGCACGATTTCGTGCCGCCTATGAAGGAGGGTTTTACCCGTTATATGAAAAACCACCAGGTGCACTGGTGGATTTTTATTTTGCAATGTGAAATGCGGTGGAGATCCCTCGAGTCCCTCGGGATGACGATTATATATTTTCGCGAAGCGCCACCTTCATTCCGTATTCCGGTTTCGCATCAATGAGTGCCTATGTAGGCATCTAAGATCTCCGCCGCCATCTCGACCAGTTCCGGGCACGGACGTTTCTTATAATACTCCGCCGTGCGCGGTTCGGGGGTCGAAGTCACTTGCGAGCGGTCGCCGAGGAGCTCACGGCAAATGATGGATCCATTCGCCTCACGGAACTTGCCCGCGAGCTCCTGCACGAGGGCGTAATGCTTCTGCGAGGCGCCGGGAACTTTGGGATCGTCGTAGCCATAGAGAATGCCCGCGACGATCGCCATTCCGCTGACCGTGCCACACACTTCCCGCATACGTCCGAGCCCTCCTCCAAAGGAGGACGCCAGCCGCGCGCTCTCCGACTCGGAGAGACCCGTCAGGTCGTGAAAAGCCATCACGACGGACTGCGCGCAATTATATCCTTTGAGGAAATACTCTTTGGCGAGGTCGGAATGAGCCATTTACATCACGCTTCTGTAGATAGCGATGAGTTCCTTCTCGGAGAAGATCTTCGGCACGGGATAGAGGGGGTTGGTCTCATCGAAGGCGTGCTTCGCAAGAGCGGGCAGGTCTTCTTCCTTGATCGTCCACTTCCCTTCGATCTTGGTGGGGATCTCCATCTTCTTATTCAAGTCCTCGATGGCGTCGATAAACTTATTTGCCTTTTCCGCCGCGGTAGCGCCCTCGATGCCGATGAGGTCGGCGAGCTGCGCCAGTTTCTTATGCGCGGACTTCCCGTATGCTCTCAAAACGACGGGGAGCAAGATGGAATTCGCCAGTCCGTGCGGCACACCGTAAAAGCCGCCGATGGCGTGCGCCAATGCGTGTACGGTACCGACGTAGGCACGCGTAAAGGCAAGACCTGCGCGATAAGACGCGATCTGCATATTCTGTCTCGCGTCCTCATTGAAGCCGTCCTCATAAGCGGCGTACAGATTCTCGAATACGAGCTTCACCGCCTCGATGGCGTTCTCCTTGGTGCGCTTGGTATTGGCGCTGCCGATATATGCCTCCACCGCGTGGGTCAGGGTGTCGAGACCGGTCGTGGAGGTGATATGCTTGGGCAGCTTATAGGTAAGGGTGGGATCCAGCACGGCGTAGTGCGGGATGAGGTGCAAGTCGTTCATCAGGTATTTGTCGCGGTTCTCGGGGTTCGTGATAACGGCGGTGACCGTCACCTCGCTGCCCGTACCCGCCGTGGTGGGCACCGCGAAGAGAGTCGGGATATCCTTGCCGACTTTCAGAAGACCTTTCATCTGCGCGAGGGTGCGCTTCGGATTCGCCGCCTGTGCGCCGACGCCTTTCGCGCAGTCCATCGAGGAGCCGCCGCCGACCGCGATCAAGCAGTCGCAACCGTCGTCCACGAAGATCTTATACGCATCGGCGATATTATGCACGGTGGGATTGGGCACCGCCTTGCCGTAAATGCTATAAGGGATGCCGAGCTTATCCATCTCCTCGGTCAGGGGAGCATAGATCTTGATGCTGTCGAGGTACTCATCCGTCACGATGAGGGGACGCTTCAGCCCGAGGCCTTGGAGCTTCTCGGCGACGTCCTTCAAGCAGCCCGCGCCCATGATGCGCTCCGGCTCACGCCACTTCATAACGGCGAGACCGACATACATGAACTTCTGGAAGATCCTGTTATACAATTTGCACTTGTTTAAACACATAACGTTCTCCTTAAAAAAGTTTGGATTTTGAAAGTATTATACTACTTTCGCCGCGAATTGTCAATACGCGCGCTACGCGCGAATGAAAAAAGAAGGATCACCGCCGTGCGCGCCCGCTCACGGGGGAAAAGCCTCCTCGCCCGCCGAGATTGTGTATTGCATTATTCAGAGAATAATGATATAATGATAAATAAGCGCGGCGAGAATTCTCTCGGGGTCTCCCGAAGGCGCGGCGCTTCCCAAAAAAATACTTATAGGAGACAGAGAATGAAAGAATACGACGTAATAGTTGTAGGCGCAGGTAACGGTGGCTTGGTCGCCGCGGCTACCGTGGCGCAAGCGGGCTACAAGACGCTTCTTCTCGAGAAGCATAATATTCCCGGCGGCTGTGCGACGAGCTTCGTCAGAGGGCGTTTCGAATTCGAGCCCGCTCTGCATGAGCTCTGTGCGGAGAGCACCTCTCCCGAGCTGGAATCCTCGAAGCGTATCTTCGCGGATCTCGGCGCGAGCGTAGATCTCCTGCACGAGACGACGCTGTACCGCTCCATTTGCACGGCGAAAGAAGGCGGCTACGACGTGGTGATGCACACCGGCAGGGAGAACTTCCTCGACGACATCGAGGCTGCCGTCCCGGGCTGCCGTGAGAGCGTGGCGAAACTCTTCGACCTCATATACAATATCGACGATGCGCAGAAGTATATGAATACCGGCAAGAACGGTCCGAAGATCAATCCTTTCGTCCTGATGGCGAAATACGGCGACTTCATGCGCACGGCTTCCCACAGCACGGAGGAAGTGGAGATCGCGCTCGGCATCCCCGAGAAGGCACGTTCCATCCTGAACACCTATTGGGGCTACCTCGGCGTGCCGACGGACGACCTCAGCGCCCTGCACTTCATCAGCCTCCTCACCGCGTATATGCAGGTGAAGCCCACGATGCCCTATAACCGTTCGCACGAGCTGTCCTTGAGCCTCGTGAAGGCATTCCAAGGCTTCGGCGGCGAGATCCGTTACAACAGCGAGGTCACGGAGTTCCTCTTCGACGAGAAGGGACGCGCGATCGGCGTCGTGGCGAACGGCGAAGAGCTCCGCGCGAAGAAGGTCATCTCCAATATCATGCCGAATAACGTCATCAACCGCGCGAAGGGCGCGAAGTTCTCCACCCGTTTCAAGAAGCTCGCCAACGCCCGTAAGATGGGCATGACCTTCGTGACGGTGTACCTCGGACTGGATAAGTCCAAAGAGGAACTTGGCATTAAAGATTACAGCGTATTCATCACCAAGCATCCCGACGCGCGCGTGCAATACGACACCCGCGCCGATTGCGGATATTACGTCGTCAACTGTCTGAACGTGCCGCTCCCCGACTGCACGCCGAAAGGCACTTCCACCCTCTTCTTCACGATCCCTTACATCGCGGGCGACTTCCCCGAGGATCTGACCCCGCGCGAATACAAGAAATACAAGAACGCCGTCGCGGAGAAATTCATCAAAGACTACGAAGAGACGATGGGGCTGACCATCCGCCCCTACATCGAGGAGATCGCCATCGCGACCCCCGTCACCTTCGCGCGCTACCTCGGCACGCCGGAAGGCGCCATCTACGGCTATCAGACCGAGGGATGGGATAATATCGTCGGTCGTATCGCCCTCGAGCAGATGGAATTCAACATCCCGAACCTTTATTTCTGCGGCGGACACCACACCCGCGGCGACGGATTCCCCTCCGGCTACATCACGGGAGACAAGACCGCGCGCGCCGTCATCAAAGCGTTACAGAAGGAGGGCAAATAAGATGAGTAAGTCCACCATATCGAAACTCAGCCGTCTCGGGCTCGTGAAAGTCATCACCAACCGTATGAGCGCCATCGGCAAGGCGTCCGACGCCCTCGCGCGCGACCTCTACTCCTACGCACCCAATAAAATGGCGAAGGCACTCCATCCGAAAGTGCAGCACCTCGTCGTGAAGGATATCATCCCCTTCTCCGACGATATGAAGCGCATTATTTTGGCACCCAATACGGCGAAAGGCACCGACTCCCTCGCCTGGTTCTCGGCGGGACAATACCTCTCCGTCGTGGCGGAGATCGAAGGCAAGCCCTTCAAGCGCCCCTACTCCATCGCTTCTTCGCCCGCGGACACCTTGAACGGGGAATATATGATCACCGTGAAGAGAGTGGGCGGCGGCATCGTGTCGCAATACATCCTCGATCACTGGACGGTGGGCACCGAAGTGACGGCATCCGCTCCCCTCGGCGACTTCACCTACGAGCCTCTGCGTGACGCGAAGACCGTCATCGGTATCGCGGGCGGCAGCGGCATCACCCCCTTCCGCGCTCTCGCGAAAGCCATCTACGAAGAGGACGAAGATTGCTCCCTTGTGCTCCTCTACGGTAGCCGCACCCTCGCGGACGCCGCTTTCAGCGACGAGATCGCGGCGTGGGCGAAAGAGAATGATAAGATCAAACTCGTGAACGTCCTCAGCAATGAAGAGCAAGAAGGCTGCGAGAGCGGCTTCATCACCGCGGAACTCATCAAGAAGTACGCGCCCGAGGGCGACTACTCCATCTTCCTCTGCGGTCCGCAAGCAATGTATAACTTCGCGGACAAGGAGATCGAGAAGCTCGGGATCCGCAGGAAGTTCGTCCGCCACGAGCTATTCGGCGAATATTTCCACCCCGAGAAGAACGAGGATTACAAGGGCGACATCAATGCTTCTTTCACCCTCACCGTCCGCATCAACGGCGAAGAGCACAAAGTGCCTTGCAACGCGGACACCACCCTGCTCCGCGCGATGGAAGCCGCGGGGCTGAACCCGCCCTCGGACTGCCGTAGCGGCAGGTGCGGATGGTGCCACTCGCAGCTGATAGCGGGCGACGTCTACATCCCCGCCTCGGTGGACGGAAGACGTGCGGCGGATAAGATATTCGGGTATATCCATCCGTGTTGCTCGTTCCCGCTCACGGACGTCGTCATCGATGTCCCTGTGAGTTGAGCGCGTATAAACGCACATTGACTTCGTTTACTGCCTTCAAAACCGCACAGTTACGTACGACAAGTACGCGCCTGTGCGGTTTTTTGTCGAGCCTCGTCACTGTACGTTTCTACGCGCTCAACTGTTTTGATAAAAGCGCCTGTCCTTTTCTTCAATTCGGAGCCCCCGAGAAATAGCATAGTTCTTGGGGTGGCATAGCGCTTGTCTCTGCACCACGCTACGCGCTTAACTAAGTTTATTTGAACACGCACCATCTCAGCCGATGGTGCTTCTTTTTATCGCGTCGCAGACTGTCCGCAATTTGCACGTAGTGCAACATCGTTGTGTCTATGGCGCACATCGTTTTTGCGGGGGCAAAACTTCATTTGCCGATGGGCAATCGCATAGCGGACCTTCGGTGCGGGATGACATCCGGAATTTTCATTCGTTAAACATAGCACGACGGCAGATAAGAAAAGCCGAATTCGGAAACCCGAATTCGGCTTTTGTTGTCTATGTGTGCGTTACGTCGTGCTTATTCCGCCACACGATAGATGGGCAGATACAGATGCATATTGATATTCACGTAAACGCCCGGTTGCACTTCGATCTCCCCGATATAGTGAGAGACAAATGCCTGTCCTTGCTCCATGGCGGGGGCAAGTCCTGCCTGCATCAACGTTCCGCCGATCGCCGCATATTCTTCGGCGTCACCGTAGAAGAATATCACACCCGCACCGGTATCAACGATATTCGGCGTGTCGAGCTTGACGTGTCCGTCCTTATCGCTCGCCCAAGTGCCACCGCTGGGATTCACCAAGATGGCGAAGTTCATCATCGATCCGTCGGCACTCAAAATGGTCGACTTGGCTTGGACGGCCGCCGTATTTGCCTGAACGGCACCATCCATCATACCTTTGATCAATGCCGCCGATCCCGCTTGTCCGTAAGCGACGAACCAAGCCTCACTGCCAAGAACCCAGTTTTGGAGGTTTTCAGCCGTATAATTATCCATTCTGAGTTCGCAATTCAGCTTGCTGTAACCATTCGTCCCCGCATAGGTATCGTTGGACGGATCGGCATATGCCATATCATCGAAGTGGATCGACGCACCGTTGCAAGAGTTGAGTTTGGTGTTCGCCAAATTGACCGCGCAGAGATTGTAGCAATAGATGTTATTCGCCCAACTGCCTGAGAACAAGCTGTTGCTCACGTTGAGTTTGACGGACTGCGTCTCATTCTCATCGTACTCCCAGTCGCGAGCGGCACCCGGCGTGAAATCACCGCCGCCGTATCCGGAGACGCCGCCATCCAACATAATGCCGGTCGTGGTGTTCTCGATGGTGGTATTATTCAGATTCATCGTGCCGCCTCTGACCACAACGCCGAGGAATGCCGCGCTCATCTTAAGCAATTTCTTGGTATCGCCGATGTTTTCCGTAGCGATCGCAAGGTCCTTTCTCGCGTTTCCTACGATCCTAAGGTTGTTGATGGTCGCGTTGCCGTCAGCATATCTGACGTTGATATCGCGCTTGTTATTGGTATAGTCGATGTCCACGCAACGATACATGAAGATACCGATCTGCACCTCCATAAGTTTGTACGGACCTTCTTGATCCGTTCTGCTGGACGGATCGCTCACGTAGGGGAGCGCGCTACCGTCTATCGCAAAGTAGTTGCCGTTGACGACCACGTTGTCGTTCTTGTTGTTCGTAGTCCTTCTGTACACGCCGCGGCTGTACTGGTTAAGCGGGGTGCCGAGATCCCAATCTTTCAAAGTTTCCGTCGTTTCCACATCATTAACGGTCTTGGTCAGCGTGATGTCGCCTCTCCTGCCGTACGTGCCGTCGACATAATCGGCATAGTCTAGTTCCGCCTTGATATTACGCAGAATGTTGATACACTGCACTTCAGCCTTGGCATATTCCGCTTTGAGCTCCGTATTCGTGTAAACGTTGACACCGTTATTGACCTTCACCTTGAAGGAGATCGGCGTAATATTATCCGACGCCAAAGCATATTTCGGAGTAAAGGTAAGAGTCTTCACCGTATCGCCGATGAGATCCGCAGCAAGATCCAACGCGTTGCCGCTGAGCGCCGCGGTGATGTCCGCGCCATCCAGCGTCACTTTCACGTTCGCTGCAGAAAGAGTGATGACGTTGCCGCTCAAGTTCCTGACGGCGATATCGGGAATAAAATTGCTGTTGCCGATATCCATCACGTAGTTCGCCGCCGTGGTGCTCACTTGGAAGAGACCTTTTTCTTCCGTGGCATTGGCTATCATCGCGTTAAAGTCCGTGCCGATGCCGAAGCTATTCACGGACTCCACGACGCGCGCCTTGATGGTCTTCGCCTCACCGTCCACGGGGGTAACGGTCAAAGTGAAAGTCGCGTTACCGGTCGTCGCTTTATTCGCGGAGAACTGGTCGTTGGTGCCATTCACCGAGCGAAGCGAAACGTACTCGTAGCCATCCGTCGTGGAAATAACGGCGTCGCCGAAGTCATACGTTCTGCCGGTCAGGAAGACGTAGGTATACGGATCGGATTCGGACGCTCTCTCCTTGAAATAGGTGGTCGCATTGTCCTCGTCCAGAATACCGCCGAGACGCTTCCATTTCGCGGTCACACGAATGCCCTTTCTGAACGGATAGGTCTCGAAGTCGAATGCCGTCGCGACCTCCTCGCTGTTGAGGTAGGTATATCCGAGGAATTCGTACCCTTCTCTCTCGGGCTCGGGGATCGTGAAGGCGTCACCGTAGCTGACGGTCACGTCCTCGACCGCACTGCCGCCATTCGTATTCACGATGATGGTGTAGGTCTTCTTCTCGAACTTCGCATACAGCGTCAAGTCGGTTGCGATGACTGCGTCTGCTTTGAACTCCTCCGTGAAATCCTTATCGGTATAGAGTCCCTTGAAGTCGTAGTCCTCCTTGACCACTTTCGCGGTGTAGTCGGGCAATGCGCCGTCCTTCACGTCGTACGTGGCGAGCGTAGTCTCTCCGTCCATGATCTTGACGGAGAAGGTCTGTGCATTGTTATCACACGCAACGAAGACGAATACCGCCATGATCACTGCGAGCAATACCAATACTGCTTTGGTAAAGTTCCTTTTCATACTGTTCCTCCTTTTTAGTATGATTTTTTAATCCAAGTCAACGGTCCCGTGGGTGTTCCTCTTGGGCACCAACGTGATCGTTGCCGTTTTCCCGTTTTTACTGGACACGGTGATGACGACGTCCGTATCTTCACGGAATGTCACGAGTCCTGTCTCGCTGACCATCACGATCTCCGGCTTGCTGGTCGTGAAGGTCACAGGCACGTCTGACGTATCCTCCGGATCGAGCTTATAGTATAATTGGTATCCGTCCTGCATCTCGAGAAGGGACACTTCCACCACTGCCTCAGACGTCAATATGGTACCGTCCGCCGTTGTGAAATGCACTTCACGGCAGTCCACGCCGCTGTAGGTGGACTCGATCGCGAGTCCTATCACCCCGATCAGGAAGACGGCGAGGACACATTCCGCTATTACGATCAATATCATTATCTTCTTATTCATCTCTCGTCTACCCCTGTATATCGTTGAAATATACCTTCAAGTATCCGCTGTATAAATACAGCCGTATCGCGAAATACGCCATGGCGATGAGCACCGCGCGGATCCACCCGGACCAATAACCGTCTATGAGGAGCAAAAGAGTCACGACACCGATCACCGTGGAGATCAGGAAGCCGATGACGAGCGCCTTGGCGATATTCGGATTGTCCACCACCGCGTCCCCTTTCACCGCGTAGTCATTCACCTTCGGGTTCGTGACGTCTATCTGGAAGCTCCACAGGATATTGCCGAGACTGATGAAGACGATGACGACGAACATAAAGAGGATATCCCGCGCGGGGAGCGTGGTGGTCAGGGAGACCACAACGCACATCGTCGCCACCGCGATCAGATTGACGAGCATCGTCAAGGTGAGCTTCGCCCAAGTGACGATCTTCGTGTCGCTCGGCGCCGCCTTCAAGACCGCGAACTCGCCCCCTTCGGAGGAGATCGCCGCCGCGCAATTGGCGTTATACGTGCCGAGGAGCGACAACGTGATCATCAGGTTGAATGCGACCGTCATATAATCGCCGTATAAGTTCGTGCGGATCGCCGCCACGATGAAGTTCATAATGTAGGAAATGATTGGGAAAATGAGGATGATGCTGATCGCGGAAGTCATATTCTGCGACGAGCGGAACATCAGCTTCACTTCCTTACGGAAGAAGGTCAGGAAGAGATTGTTATGGCGATGCGTCCTGACTCTATGCTTCCCTGCCGTGCTGTGCTCCGCACTGGACGAGGACGCTTTGAAATAGAACGGCATCGCCACGAAAATGCAGAGCGCCACCGTTGCCGCGAAGATCACGACCACGATGGGCAGATACAACCACACCTTGATGCCGAACATCGCCTTGCCGATGAAAGCATAAAACAAGGAGAACCTGTTGATCGCGATGAGGATGGCGCGAAGCGCCTGCATGATACTGCGATAGAACGCGATCAAACGGAGCGGCGTGGGCACCTTGGAGAGAATGAAGATCACCAAGGTGAAAGCACCCGCGAGGAACGCCATCAATACGCCTGCCATGATCCCGGAATGATTCTCCAAGAACTTCTTGACAAAGATCAGAGGAATGGACAGAATGGCGCTGAAGAGCACCGGGAACAAAGTCATAAAGATCCAAGTGGGAATGAGACCGCCCCAGTAAGCGCCGCCCGCCTTCGAGATGAAGCCGTAAGAAAGAAGGAACGGCAGAACGAAGAAACAACTTTTCTTCATCTCTTCGATCGTGAAAACGATGACTTTGCTCAAAAAGATCTCGTTGTAATTGCACGGGAATGCCATCAGGATCATGTTCTCTTTGCTGTTGTAAAGAACGGACATCATACTCCCGATGCAGGTGACGATGCTGATGATCTGCGTAAAGAAAAGCACCGTGGTGAATAGTTCCTTGTCGAAAGTAAAGAAAAACTTGGAGCGGATGACGCTCATCAAAAGATACAGCACGGCGGTCACCGTCACGGCGGTAAGCACCTTCAGGAACGCTTTGAAGACGGACTTTTTCGTCGGCTTTTCCTTGATCCCGCGGAACTTCTCTCCTGCCTGCAAAAGCACGAGATATTTCAGGCGTCTGAAAACGCCGTTTTTCATCGTCGCTTCGTTATTCATTATCCTCTCCGGTCGTCGTTGCGGCGACCTCGTCAAGCGCTTCTTCTTCCGCGGGGGCTACGTTTTCCGTTCCTTCCTCTGCGGGGGCGGCTGTCACATTCTCCGTAGCGGCATTCGCTTGTTCCGCCTGTTTGGCATACATCAAATAGAGTTCCTCGAGGGACTGCCCTTCGGAGACGAGCTCCTCCGGCTTGCAGACACGGCAAAGGCGTCCGCCGCTGATGATGGCGACGCGGTCGCATATCTTCTCCACCACCTCGATAACGTGGCTGGAGAAGAAGACGATATTGCCCTCGTCCGCGTGCATACGCATACATTCCTTGATCTGGTGCGCGCTGGTGGGGTCGAGACCGGTCAAAGGCTCGTCCAGTATCCACACCTTGGGGTTATGGATAAGGGCGGAGATGACCATCAATTTCTGCTTCATACCGTGGGAATAGCTCTTGATCTCGCGATCCATCGCCTCGGTGAGCCCGAACATCGTGGCGTATTTATCGATACGCGCCGCTTTATCCTCTTCGCTGACCATATAAAGGTCGGCGACGTAGCTGACGTATTCCCTGCCCGTGAGCTTCTCATATACGGCGTGGTTATCGCTGACGTAGCCGATATTCAGCTTCGCCTCGAGGGGCTGACGCGCGATGTCGTAGCCTTGGATCTCGATGGTGCCGTCCGTGATGGTCTGGATACCGACGAGGCTCTTGATGGTCGTGGACTTGCCCGCGCCGTTATGTCCGATGAAGCCGAAGACCTCCCCCTCGTATATCTCGAGGTTCAGGTCGGTCACGGCGTTCTTCGTGCTGCCCGCATACGTCTTGGAAAAGTGACTTATCTTTATCATATGTGCTCCTTCGGGATGGAGCGGCTCTTTCACCGACCTCCCGTCCAGTTCTTTGAGTAAGTTCAGCCTGTCGACTCTCGCCAGTTTCTTGCGGCGGGCGAGCTCCCTGTGGGAGTCTTCCACCTTGTAAAGGATTCCATATATCCCCCAGAAGACGAACATCATCACCACCGATATGGAGAAGACCAATATATCGTATATCCAGAAATAGGTCATCATCGTGTCGCCGAGGCGGAACTGCAAAAGGTAATTGTGTTTCAAGGGGTACGCCCATTTGAAAATGGCTTTCTCGATGAAGAAGTCGCTGTACAGGAAGAAGTAGTTGATATCGATGTGATACGGGCTTCCGTACGGCACGGTGATATTATTGAGAGAAGGCGAGTTATTCAGCCAAGCGTCCATCGTCGCCGCGAAAAAAACGTATATCGCGAAAAAGAGGATCGCCTTCCGCATCAGCTTCATATTCGGACGCGGGAATACGCCGAGCGCCACACCCATCAGAGGCAGGATGATGGCATAGATATGGTTGTAGAAATAAATGACGTTGCCCATCTGGGACACTTCGCCCGACAGGTCCGGCATGAGGGTCGCCATCAAAGCGCCCATGATGTTGACGAAATAGGTGAAATAAAATACGCCGTTCAGCTTGAACACGTACGCGAAGAGCATCAAAGCGATCGCCGTATTGCAGAGGTGCAAGGGGAGCGAGCTGATGAGCGTCTTGCCTACGTAATAATACTGTCCGAAATAGGCGAAAAAGCCGCTGAGCGCCAGCATGATGAGGAGATAGCGCCTCTCCTTGACGTCCTTCTTGCCGAAGAGGACCTGCATCAGGAGCGGGAAGAGGACAGTGAAATAGATGAGGAGCCTATGCGTAACGGTGAAGTCTTTCGGCTCCTCGCCCACGTATCCGAATAGAAGCTGTGGGAGATACGTCGGCATAAATGCCACGATATAGAGTAAGATATAAAGCCCGAGACGACCGAAGCGGCGTCCGAGATCCTTATAGTCTTTCTCGAGGAAGAAGCGGATCAAACGGTCGAAGACGATGGCGCCCATCAAGGCGATGATACAGGCGTGCACGACGACGCGCCAATGATATAGATTCAGTTCCTCACCCGGGACGTACACGATGGAAGTCGCGACGGGACGGAAGAAAATGACATTGAGGAGGATGACGACGGGCGCGACGAAGATCGCATAGTCCTTGGCGTCGCGCTTATCGAAGAACGGCAAGGTCACCGTCACCGCGACCGTGAGGAGCGTCAGCCATTTCAAGATGCCGAGGAATGCCGTGGCTGTGGCGGTATAAGGCAGGTGCGCCCCACCGATCAGCACGCCGTTCAGATAGTACGTCTCTTTCAGCCCGATCTGCCACGCTACGGTCTCGCGCATGAAAAGCTCCGGCATATAGAGCAAGAATAACGCCACGGACAGCGCCTTGAAAAATACGTCGCCGGCGTTTAATTCTTTCTTCATTATGAGAAATTGTTTATTGTCGAGCTTGGAGCCCAGGTAGCGGAAACCTATTGCAAATAGCACGATCCCGCAAAACAATATCGCTTCGTTCATACTCCCACGGTCGAATGACCCAAAGGGTCATCGTCGGTCCATCTTGGTGTAAAAGTACTGTTATTGCTTGGAAAAATGCAAAAAATATCGAAGCGAGATCTCAGCTCAAATAACGGCAGAAACGGACGTACGGCACCGTAACGCCGCGCGTCTCCATATAGGCGGGATGCTCATTCGCCGCCGCGGCGAAAGAATCATGCCCGAGATCCATCTTCTCTTCGCTGATCGCGCGCACGCATTTCTTCGCAGAGAGAAGCATAATGGTGGTGAATGTGATGCCGGAGAAGAAGTCAATGAGGAAAGATAACTGCCCCACCTGCAAGAACATATCCAAGGACATATCCGCCATGAAGAGCGGACTGCGCAAATACTCGATGTAACTGAAAACAGGGACTCCGCCGCGACGCATATCCGCAAAAACCACGAGCGCCATGGGGATGAAACCGATCGCCAAGAATACGCCGCCGAGGTTCAAGCGTTTGCTCTTATTGTCCTTGCAAAGCCTATACAAATAAGCCCCGAGTATGAGGGCGATCGCGCATAAAAGCGCCGCCGTTATGCCGATAAGAACAGTCGAAAACATATTCTCCTAATCTCTTAGGTGTTATTTTATCAAAAAAAAGCGACAATGTCAACGATTTCACCGAAAACCGCACCGCTGGGAGAAATTGGCGATGCGGGATGTCGCTCCGCGAACGATGTTGCCTGACGGCAAACGATGTTTTGCTACCCCAAAAACGATGTGCGCCATAGGCGCAACGATGTTGCACTCCGCGCAAATTGCGGTACCTCTAACGCGATATCTAATTCGGAATTCAAGCGCAGCGCCGTTGCATCCTTTCGTAAAGGAGGCTTGATTGCGGACGAGCAGAGCGAGGACGGAATGGTGGATTTAAAATCCCCCTCTCTGCGTCACGTTCGTTCCTTGAGACGATCCCCCTTTGCCCGTTCGCTACGCTCGCTAAAGGGTGCAATTCATTCGCGCTTTGCGCGTCTCCATTATTCCGAATTCCGCATTCCCTGCGCGGCATTGTACGCCTCAGGTCGCCGAGACCACTGACGCAGTCTCTTACGCGACATATCGGCATACTGCCTTGCTCGCTGCCAACACCCCAAAGAATTTGCAATTCTTCGGGGACCCCAACGGCAGCGGTTCGCTCCGAGACGTACGTCTCGTTCGCGGGGGAGAGCGTTCATAGGGTGCTCCGCCTAAACGCTTGCTCACAAGTTCGCAAGCGCAACGTGCTCCCACCCCATCTCCGCTCTCCACTTTTTTTCGTCATGTTGCACCGAAGGTCCGCGTAGAGCCGCAGGCAAATAGCGAGCCGTGTCGAAACATCTCCACCTTGTGAGAAAATAGGTGGAGATTCCTCGGGACGCCTCGGAATGACGATTATTATATTCGCGCTCTGCGCCACCTTCATTCCGCATTCCGCATTCCTCATTCCGAATTATATTCGGTTGACGTCGCAGAAGGTGGGAGATGCGAGGCTCGACACCCTCACCCCACAGAACGCGGAGAGTGGTGCGGAGACAAGCGCTCTCCTTTTCAGTTACCTCCTTCGGTTGACGTCGCAGAAGGTGGGAGATGCGAGGCTCGACGAAAAAATCGCACAGGCGCGTACTTTTCGTACGTAACTGTGCGGTTTTGAAGTCAGAAACAAAGCAGATGCCGCCTTATACGACGTCAACCTAATAGGGTGAACATCCCATACGGCACCCTCCCCTGCCAGCTATCCGCCGCCTTCACGCCGAGAGCATACGCCACGATAGGCGCAAGGTCGGTATTCACATATTTGCCGGAAGTTCCCTGTTTCACCGTCTTGCCCGCGATGGCAAAGGTGACTTTCACTTCCACATTGCTGTTGCCGCCGTGTCCCGTGCCGTCCTGCAAATAGCGATGACCGTGATCGGTGCAGTATATGAAGAGCGTATTATCCAGCATACCCTCCGCCTCGTAGGCGTCATAGATCCTGCCGATGAGGTCGTCCACGCGAGCTACAGCGCGCGCATACGCGTGTTTATTGTACCCGTAGGAATGTCCTGCGGAATCCACCTGATTGAGGTGCATATAAGCGATCTTATAGGCGGACTTCCCTTCTGCGGACGTTGTGGCTTCGATGACGCGTTGCACGGTGATCATATCACGCAGGAAATAGTCGGGATCTGCGGTGCTGTTGCCTTCGGTGGCGTTCTTGATGAATTCTTTGGTATCGGGATCCGCAAGACCTTCTATCTCTTCGTCGTTCGCGATCTTGTAGACGTCCTCGCAAGTGGTATTATATTTCACCACGTTGGCGAGATCCTCGATGGCGCCGTTGTTCACCGCGTCCCACGTGCAGGAGGAGAAAACCTTAGCCGTGGGGTTCGCGTCCAAGAATACTTTTATGAAGGAAGGATACTTCTCGTTCGGCTGCTTGCCGTTCGAGAGATCCTTGTTCGAGCTACTGCCCGTGATGCCGTGATAAGGCGGGCGCACGCCGCGGAACATACTCGTCCAGTTCTGCGCGCTGATGGTGGGATACACCGCTATGCCGGAATAGGTCACGGAGGCATTCAGCCTCGTGCCACCCGCAGTCGTAAAACCGTCCACGAACACCTTTTTAAAGTTAGGCAAGGAATAGGGATCGTCGTCCAACATTTCCCCGGGGTATTTACCCGTGCCGTCCACGCCGATGATCACCACGCGATCATATTGATTTGCGACATTATTATTGATAAGAGCGAGGTCCTCGTCCGTCGGCACGTAGCCCGTCGCGAAACGATTGAAAACGAATGCGCCGAGGCAAGATAACGTCACGATGGCGCAGATCAAGACGAACGCCGTGACGCAGATCGCCACCGTCCTGCCCTTATGCGCCCTCACCGCAGCACCGAATTTAGCAAAAAATTCTTTCATTACAAATTTTCTCCTTGAGTAGTGTTCGATCCGATAAATCGGATGAGATACTTCGACACGCGGTAAACCGCGGCTCAGTATGACATTTTATATATTTCCGCGTCAGCGCACAGAATGCACCTCACCACCCGCTTCGCGGGAGCTCCCCTCAAGGGGAAGCCTTTACAATGACCTCGCGTCAGCGCACCTTTATTCCGACTTCCGCATTACGAATCATTATTCGGTTGACGTCGCAGAAGGTGGTAGATGCGAGGCTCAACAAGGGGCGACGAATGAGCGTACTTACCGTACGTGATTTCGCCGCCCCGCAGTTAGAAACAAAGCAGATGCCGCCTTATGCGACGTCAACCTAATAGGGTGAACATTCCATACGGAACACGCCCCTGCCAGCTATCCGCCGCCTTCACGCCCAGTGCGTAGGAGATGACCGCAGCCATATCGGTGTCCACGTAACGGCTCGTCAGCATACCCTTCTTGACGGTCTTGCCCGCGAGAGCGAAGGTGATGTTCACTTCTTCGTCGGTATTCTTGCCGTGGTTCTTGTGACCGCCGGGCAGTCTGTGACCGTGGTCGGTGCAGAGCACGAAGAGGGTGTCGTCGAACATACCCGCCTCTTCAAAGGCGTCATAAAGCCAACCGATCAGATTGTCCACGCGAGAGATTGCCTCGTTGTACCCGGGCTTGCTGTAACCGTAGCTGTGACCTGCGTGATCCACTTGGTCAAGATGCATATAGGAAATGGTGTATTCCACATCGCTTCTCTCTCTGTACTTTACGACGCCATCCTCCTCATAGGCTTCCACATTCGCCTCGATAACGCGCTGCATGGTCAAGGCGTCACGCATCGCGATGGTCTCATCGCTATAGCCGTGCAGAAGGACTTGCGCCTCGAGGAACTCCCTGAGCTGCCCTTTCGGATCGGCGACGGGCGCCTCCACGTAGGCATTGATCTCCTCGATCTTATTGCTCGCCTTTACGAGCACCTTCTGACCGTTCTCCGTCTTATAATTATCCTGACATTCCGTATCCGTCACGGGCGACCACATCGTTTCGTTATTCATGAAAGCATAGATCTGCTCCGCATCGGAATTGCGTTTCACGATGCGCTTATCATTCTCGATGACGCCGTTATTCACGCCGCGCCAGGTGCAGGACGAGAACACTTTGCTCTCGGGATATTGCGAAAGGAATTGCTTGATAAAGGAAGGATATTTCTCCGTATCCGTCTGTCTTCCCGCTTCCACTCTCTGATTCGTATCCTTGAAGATGAATCCGTGATAAACGGGACGTACGCCGTGGAACATACTCATCCAGTTCTCACAGCTGATGGTCGGATAGACCGCCGTACCCGTATAGGTGATGCAAGCATTCACATCGGGATCGAACATCCTATCGAAATTCGGCGTATATTCGTGACTGAAATAGTCACCTACGCCGTCCACGCCGATGATCACGACGCGCTTATACTGCCCTTTCGCCGCGGCAAGTTGCTCATCGGTGGGCACGTATCCCTGCGACAAACGATTGAACAGGAATGCACTCAACAAACATAACGAAATGATGATGCAGACGAGAACGAATGCCGTAACGGAAATGGCGATCGTTCTGCCCTTATGCGCCTTGATAGAGGCGCCGATCTTGGCGAAAAACTCTTTCATAAGGTCTCCTCCTTCCCCAAACTGCATATATTATAACTCTAAATGTGAATCATTGTCCATATTTGAGAAAAACTTTTTTCGCAAATACAGCGCGATCCGACACTGCGCTTTATTGATACTGAAAAAATGAGGTGCCCCGCGTGATCGGGACACCTCTCATTGCTATCACTCCATCGCCTTGCCGCAACATTTGAATCCGCAGTCATCGCAGGTGCAGTCTACGATCACTTCCACTTTGGCGCCGCAGCTCGCACAGGTCAGGATCTTACCTGTCGATTTCGGCGGCTGTCCCGCAAAGTCGACTTCCGTCATTTGTTCGCCGCAACAGCGAATGCCGCAATCCCCGCAGTTGCAGGGAACGAGCTCTTTTACCACCGCTTTACATTTTTTGCATTGAAGATATCTCATTTTTCATTCCTCCTCTTCGATCATAGTATAACACTTTATCATCGTTTTGCTAAATGATTTATTCCTTTGCTGTCGCCTTCCCGCTCTGCGGATCGAGCGCATCCCGCGCAATGCGCGCAGTCACAGCCGCAGTCGCAGGTAGTCCCCCCTCTTTTCTTTCGGACGATGCGCGAGACGACGACTCCGGTCACGATCGCCACGCAACCTACGATCAATGCGATCTCAAGCACTCCCATATCACACCGCCTTTACGGTTTTAGCCGCGCGTTTATTCTTGAGGACGACGAGCGCCGTCGCCGCAGCCGCAACCGCCGCCCAAATGAACGCCGTCCACCACCACGAACCGATGGTATATATCATAGCCGCCACGGCATAGGAGGAAGTGATCCAGAAGATCAACGTACCGTTGAAACGTTTCTTATCGCCGAGCTCCGCTTTCGCCGTTCCGACCGCCGCGAAGCAAGGGATCGTGGTCATATTGAAGGCGATGAATGCGATCAACGCGGGAACCGAGATGCCGGTGGCAAGGATCATGGCTTGCACCGCGTCTATGCCCTCTTCCGCGGCGATGTCCAAGCCACCGATATTCAGGTTCGCCATAGCGACGAGGCAAGACGCCAGCGTGGCGAAGGTGGCAATGACGTTTTCCTTGGCGATGAGTCCCGCGACCGCCGCCACGACGAACACCCAACCGAATTGTCCGAGCTGACTGCCGAAGCCGAGGGGCGTGAAGATCGGTTGTACGAGCTGACTGACGCCCGCAAGGATGCTTTCGTTGATGGCTTCATCCTCAAGGAAATGCCAGTTAAAGGAGAAGTGGGTCAGGAACCAAATGACGATGGTGGATGCCAAGATGATGGTGAACGCCTTCTTCACGAAGTGCTTGGTCTTATCCCACAAGTGTGCCATCAAGTTCTTAAACTGCGGCGCGTGATAAGCGGGGAGCTCCATAATGAAGGGAGGTGTCTCCCCTTTCAGCGTCGTATTGCGCATCAGAAGAACGGTCACGACGGCGGTCACAATGCCGAGGAGGTACATCAGGAAAGTGATGACGTCCGCATTCCCCACGCCGAAGTAGGCAACGATCGCTCCCGCGACCGCGGTCAGGATAGGCAGTTTCGCTCCACAGGAGAAGAAGGGGATCACGCGCACGGTGGCGGTGCGTTCCTTGTCATCGGCAAGCGTCCTCGTATTGATCATCGCGGGCACCGAGCAACCGAAGCCCATGATCATCGGCATAAACGCTCTGCCGGACAGTCCGAAACGGCGGAACATCCTATCGAGAATGAAGGCGATACGTGCCATATAGCCGCTGTCTTCCAAAATGGAGAAGAACAGGAACAGCACGAGGATGGGCGGCAGGAAGGACAGCACCGAGGAGATACCGTCGAAGATACCGTTATTGATGAGTCCCACAGCCCAAGGCGCCATCGAGGATCCTTCCACCAATCCGCCGAGCCGGCCGAAGAGCTCGCCGACGAGCATATTGTTCCATATATTATTGATGATGACGCCCGGTGAGAAGACTGCGCCGTCATAGATGCACGCCAACAGGCGCACGCCGTAATGTAAGGGATCGGCGTCCTCCGTAAGCAGTCCGAGATCTTCGAGGGTGGGCAGCTTAAAGATCGCGCCGAGATACAGGAAGTCCTCGCTGAAAGTCAGATGGAAAATGGCGAAAAGGATGACGAGAAAGATGGGGATGCCCCACACTTTATGCGTCAGCACTTTATCCGCCTTGTCCGAGCGGGACATCGAGAATTTCTCTTGCTTTTTCTTGGACAGTGCGGGCGCGAAATACTCGGAAATATATTTGTAACGCGCGTCCGCGACCAATGCCTCGAAGTCGTCGCCGAAGACGTCGTCCTCGTGCGTGGCTTTGAATTCGTCTATCATCGGGATAGTCTCTTTATGCATTTCCACCTCAATGCTGTCATTCTCCACCAGTTTTATCGCGTGGAAGAGCGGGCCTTTCACCCCTTGCCCTTTGAGGGCAATCCTGACGTCGCCGATGAGGTGCGCCAAAGAGGACTCTTCCAAAACGGTCGTGCCGACGCGCTCTTTCAGCGAAGCGGCATACGCAGTTTCCATAAGGTCTTTGAGCCCGTTCTCTTTCAATGCGGAAATTTTCACCACCGGCACGCCGAGACGGGAAGACAGGAGCTCGGCGTCTATCTTATCCCCCGCCTTCTCCACTTCGTCCATCATGTTGAGCGCGATGACCATCGGAACGTCTATCTCGAGGATCTGCGTGGTGAGATACAAGTTGCGCTCGAGATTGGTGGCGTCCACGATATTGATAACGCAATCGGGCTTTTCGTCCAAAATGTAGTTTCGGGCGATGACCTCTTCCGGCGTATACGGCGACAGGGAATATATGCCCGGCAGATCCACGATAGCCACGGGCTCGGGCGTCTTCTTATATACGCCGTCACGTTTATCCACCGTGACGCCGGGCCAGTTCCCGACGTGCGCCGTCGAGCCTGTTAAACTGTTGAACAGCGTCGTTTTACCGCAGTTGGGGTTTCCCGCGAGTGCAAATCTTTTCATCCTTTCACCTCCATCGTAACGCAAGCCGCCTCGGTCTTCCTGAGGGTCAGCTCATAGCCGCGGATCGTGATCTCGATGGGGTCGCCGAGCGGCGCCCTTTTCCGCATCAAGACTTCCGCGCCCGGGGTAATGCCCATATCGAAGAGTCTCCTCTTGATCTTACCTTCGCCGCCGACTCGTTTCACCGTGCCGACGTCTCCGATCTCAAATGCGTCCAACGTTTTCTCCATACTCTTCCTCCTTATCAAGCAACGAATATTTTGGTTGAAATGCTTCTATCAAGGGCGATGCGCCCGTCTTTTACTTTACAAACCACGGTCCCGCCCGATGCGCTGAGAACGGTGATCTCTCCGTTTACGGTGATGCCGAGATCTTCCAAATGCTTCTTGGTCTGCTCATCCGTTGCTATGCGGACGATGCGCAGGATGCTGTTTTTCGGTGCTATCACGATCGGCATTTTCCTTTCCTCCTCTTGCCACGGTTTTACCCGAAATGCAAATGTGAATTTTTATTCACATATGAAGTATGCCACATCAAGGTATGTATGTCAAGCAAAATATGAATAATTATTCACATTCTCGTATTTTTTCTTTTTTATCAACTTTTATTGCCTTTCAATGCGAGGTGGTATATAATGCAAGTATGGAAAAAGGTATCAGACAACCGGTACAACGCCGCTCCATCGATAAAAAGGAGCGCATCATCAAAGCCGCTTACGAACTCTTTTCGACGGACGGTTATTACAGCACGGTCACGTCGGATATCGCCAAGGCGGCAGGCGTCTCGACGGGGATCGTTTACGGATATTTCAAAGACAAAAGGGATATCCTCTTTTACGTTATCAAAATATACGTCAAGGAAATCGCCTCCCCCATTATGGAGTACATCTCCTCCCTTTCCGCCCCCGTTTCGATCGAAAGTATGATGCGAGACGTGGTGGAACTGACGGAAAAGATGCACAAGCAGAACGCAAACCTCCACAATATCCTGCATTCCCTCGCCTTCACGGAGAGCGATATCAACGAAGAATTCCTGCGTCTCGAAGATCACGTCACGATCTCCGCGTCCAAGAAACTGCGCGAGCTCGGTTGCAATGCAGACCACCTCGAGGAGAAAGTGCATTTGGCAATGAACCTCATACAGTCCTACGCGCACGAATCCATTTATGACAAACACGATTACATTGATTACGACGCGATGAAGGAGAACGTGATCCAAACCCTCGTTCTATGGTTCAAATAACTCGATCATAACTACGATATTGCAAAAAAGGATTTGGTATTTCCAAATCCTTTTTTCGTTTGAAAGCGGCTCATAGATCGCGCAAAGAGCGCAGTGAAGTTTCGGCAATGCCGAAGTGAAGTTTCTCTCTACGCTCCAAGTGAAGTTTGCCTATCGGCAAGTGAAGTTGCGCTAATGCGCAGTTGTGCCAGCGCAACGCGAGAGTGAAGTGTGAAGAGCGCAGGGGATCAATGCGGAATTCGGAATGCGGAATGCGGAATAATGGTGCGCTGCCGCGAGAATAAATAAAATGTCATACTGAGCCTGTCGAAGTATCTCATCCTTGTAAAGGTTACCGCAGATAGCTGAATAAGAGAGCGGAAATGGGGTACGAGCAGCTATAGGAAAACGAACTTCAGCAAAATAAGAGCGCGGAGAGTGGTGCAGATGCGAAACGCTCTCCGAGGAGGCGGGTCTGAGCGTACTCCTTGTACGTGATGCCCGACGATCGAGGTAGTTAGGTTCGCAGATGCGCCGCTATACGCGCTCGTCAAAAAAAAGGGTTGCCCCCTAAGAAGCAACCCTTTTATTTTTTGACGGACGATTAGTCGTTGATGATCTGAGCAACAACGCCGGAACCACCGGTACGACCACCTTCACGGATAGCGAAGCGCAAGCCCTGCTCGATAGCGATCGGGGTGATGAGCTTGATCTCCATGTCGATGTTATCACCGGGCATAACCATTTCGACACCCTTCGGGAGGGAGATGGTACCGGTAACGTCGGTGGTTCTGAAATAGAACTGCGGACGATAGCCATTGAAGAACGGGGTGTGACGGCCACCTTCTTCCTGCTTCAACACGTACACCTGAGAGGTGAAGTGGGTGTGGGGATGAATGGTGCCGGGCTTCGCAAGAACCTGACCACGCTCGATATCCTCTCTCTTGATACCACGGAGAAGAAGACCGATGTTGTCGCCTGCCTCAGCCACGTCGAGGAGCTTACGGAACATCTCGACGCCGGTAACGACGGTCTCGATGGTGCTATTGTCATTGCGGAGACCGACGAGCTCGACCTTATCGTTCATCTTAACGATACCACGCTCAACACGGCCGGTAGCAACGGTACCACGACCGGTGATCGTGAACACGTCTTCAACAGGCATAAGGAAGGGCTGATCGGTCGCACGCTTCGGATCGGGGATGTAGGTGTCGAGGGTGTCGAGAAGCTCTTGGATCGGGCCGAAAGCGGGATCGTCGAACTTGCCCGCAACGCCCGCTTGCATCGCGAGAAGCGCGGAGCCGCGGATGATCGGGGTGGTGTCGCCGGGGAACTCGTATTTGTCAAGAATCTCACGGATTTCCATTTCGACGAGTTCGAGAAGCTCTTCGTCAT